>JAHFQC010000079.1 GCA_023259375.1 Alphaproteobacteria bacterium | reverse complement strand
ATGCATCCGCCAATCGCCGGCTTTCGATCGTGTTGATGCGCGAAGCACCCCCCGCACCGCTGGGCCGCCAATTCTAGACGTGAATATTGTCACGCAAGGCTGGCGTTGACGCCGGTTTTGTTGCCATAGTTGCATCCAGCGCTTGGTCGGGCTTGTTCCGTGACAGATCAAAAAACCGCACGGGTACCGCAGTTTTTCCTGACCCCGGGGGGGCCTTGTCCCTATTTGCCGGGCCGCACGGAACGCAAGGTGTTCGCACGGCTGACAGGCTCGCTGGCGCAACCACTCAACGAGGCGCTGACGCATTCGGGTTTCCGCCGCAGCCAGACGATCGCGTATCGCCCCGCGTGTGACGCCTGCACGGCGTGCGTGTCGGTGCGAATCCTGGTCGATGGGTTCGACATGTCGCGCAACCAGCGGCGCGTCATCAAGCGCAGCAGCGATCTGGTGCGCAACGTCGTCCCGCCTGAAGCCACGCGCGAGCAGTTCGCGCTGCTCAGGACATATCTCGACTCCCGCCACGCCGGCGGCGGCATGTCCGACATGGGCCTGTTCGACTATGTGGCGATGGTGGAAGAGACTCCGGTGTCCACCCACATCGTCGAATACCGCCAGCCCGATGGCACGGGTCGCGGCCGCCTACTCGCCTGCGCTCTTACCGATGAGCTGCGCGATGGGCTGTCGATGGTCTACAGCTTCTTCCACCCCGGCGAAGACGCCCGCAGCCTCGGCACCTATATGATCCTGGATCACATCCAGGCGGCGCGCGAACAGGGCCTGCCGCACGTCTATCTCGGCTATTGGGTGCAAGGGTCCAAGAAGATGGCCTACAAGGCGCGCTTCAGGCCGATGGAAGCCCTCACCCGCGACGGCTGGGAGCTTCTCACCGACGACGAGTAAGTTCACTCGCCTCCGAACCGCGCCTTCCACTCCGCCAACTGCTCGTCGGTGATCTTGGCAAACAGCACGTCGGGCGGCGTGATCGCCTGACCGGGCTCGAGCTGGTCGAGGAATTCCGCCATCGACATCTGCGGCCACGGAATAATCGCCGGCGCCGGCTGGATCGCCTCGTGGATTTTCTTCGCTGCGGTCGGGATCACCGGCCACGACAGATGGCCGAACAGGTGCACGAGGTTGAGGCCCATGCGCACGCCCACCGCCGCCTTTACGCGATCGGTCTTCACATGCGTCCACGGCGCCGCCTTGGTGAGATACTCGTTACCCGCCACCCAGATCGCACGCAGCTCGGCCAGCGCCTTGCGATATTCGATATCTTCGAGATAAGCGGCGTACTGCGTCACCCGTTTGTCGAGCTCGGCGATCAGCGCCTTTTCTTCGTCGCCGTACTCGCCCTCGCCCGGAACCTTGCCGTCGAAGCGCGAGACCGTGAACTTGGTGACGCGATTGACGAAGTTTCCCAGCACGTCGGCGAGATCCTTGTTCACCACAGCCGCAAAATGCTCCCAGGTAAAGGAGCTGTCGGCGCTTTCCGGCGCATTGGCCATCAACCACCAGCGCCAGTAATCGGCCGGCAAAAGGTCGAGCGCCGTGTCCATGAAGATGCCGCGGTGCTGCGAGGTGGAGAACTTACCGCCGTAGTAGTTCATCCAGTTGAAGCCTTTGATGCGATCAACCAGCTTCCAATTCTCGCCCGAGCCCATGATCGAGACCGGGAACCCGACGGTGTGGAACGGGACGTTGTCCTTGCCCATGAACTCGACATAGGTCACGTCCTTGGGATTTTCCGGACGCCACCAGCGTAGCCATTCGGCCTCGGGCTTGCCTTGCCCGTCCGTCAATTCCTTGGTGGCGCCGATGTATTCGATCGGGGCGTCGAACCAGACATAGAACACCTTGCCCTTAAGCTCGCCGTTCGCGATGTCATCGGGTACCGGCACGCCCCAAGCGAGATCGCGGGTGATGCCGCGGTCATTGAGGCCCTCGTCCAGCCATTTGCGGGCGATCGATAACACCGCATTCGGCCAAACCTGGGAATGGCTTTCGATCCAGCTGCGCAGCTGCTCGACAAAGGCCGACTGCTTCAGGAAGAGATGCGCGCTATCGCGAATTTCGATCTCGGTCGAGCCCGACAACGCCGAGTGCGGATTGATCAGATCGGCCGGATCGAGCACCCGGGTGCAGTTTTCGCATTGGTCGCCACGAGCGCGCTCGTAACCACAATGAGGGCACGTGCCTTCGACGTAGCGGTCCGGCAGGAAGCGCTTCTCGGCGTGGGAATAGACCTGCTTGGTGGTGCGCACTTCGAGATGGCCATTGGCCCAGAGCACGCGGGCGAAGTGCTGGGTCAGCTCGCGGTTCTGTTCCGAGGACGAACGGCCGAAATAGTCGAACGACAGTTCGAAGCCCTCGCCCAGCCGCTTCTGGATCTCGTGCTGCTCGGTGCAATAGGTCGCGACGTCCTGACCGGCCGCCAGGGCCGCCAATTCGGCCGGGGTGCCGTGCTCGTCGGTGGCGCAGATGAACAAGGTCTCGTCGCCCCGCGCGCGGCGGTACCGGGCATACACGTCTGCCGGGAGCATCGACCCGACCAGATTGCCCAAGTGCTTGACACCATTGATATAAGGGAGTGCGCTGGTGATAAGATAGCGGGTCATGCCGGGATGCCAATCTAGCCGTTGGAGGGGTGGTGCCGGCTACAGGACTCGAACCTGTGACCCCCTGATTACAAATCAGGTGCTCTACCAACTGAGCTAAGCCGGCCTGGGTCTCCGAATACGACGGCTTGGGGCGGGACGCAACCGGCTGGCTCAAATCCTGCCTGTCCGCCAAGGCGTTACCCGAGACACGGGCCGGATTGCTGCCTTCCCGGCCGAGGCTTGATCCGTACGGTGTCGCGGACGCGAACGAAGACGACAATTTCCAATAGCGTGGACCACGCGAAGCAACCGATGACTGGACGCTGGAGCGCCAGCCGAACGGCTCAGTTCTGATACCAGAGCGTCAGGACCACACCGGTTTCCTTCACGATATTGCGTCCGGTCAACGACATGAAATAGCCCGACTGGAGCGACCAGCGCCGCGACAGCCTCTGCGCAAGAGAAACCTGCAGTTTGGAAAGCATGTAGGGCCGGTAAGGTTTCTCAACCGATCCGGCAGTCATGAAGTTGAAGCTCTGAACCGTGACAAGGTAGTCGCGCGTAACCCAAAAGCCGAGCGTGCCGTCTACCGCAATTTCGTCCGGCCGCGGGCGGTCGATCCAGCGCTCGGCCGCTTCGACATCCATGAAGGCGTCGTGTTTGAACAACTTGAAACTGCGGCCGTACAGGAGCCGAGCCTCGAACTGACGTCCAGCCTCACCGCTCGTGGAGGTCGACATATTGAATGCGCCTGCCGATTTGACGGAACCCTGTACCGATAGCATTCCGATCCTCGACAACAACAGGATGCGCCCACCGCCTTCGATCGAAGCCGAACGGACGTTGTTGATGCCCGCTCCATCAGTGTCGAATTTCGCCAACACGTATTCCGGCTCAGCAAACAAAGTTACGGAATCGAGCAAGCCGTATTCGATCCGGCCTTGGCAAAAGATTTTGTCGAAGGCGATATGCTTGGCCGATCCGCCGCCATCGTCGTACATGCGGGAAGCCGTGCTGACCGTATCTCCGGCAAAGATCGCCAAATGATTCTTATCCAAAGTCCACGCGCCCGCCTGGGCCGCATCCGCAGCAATCACCAGGAGCCCGAAGAGCGCTGCCCATCGCATTTCTATCCTGCGGTTCCGTGTGGGGTCTTTTCCCAGTGGAAAGGATCACGCAGCAACTGCCAAAGGGCGCGATAGGTCGCTATAGAGATCAGCAGCCAATATAGCGGATAGGTCAACACGATTGCTGCCCCAGTCCCTCGTCGCTCTCCCGCGATCGTCGCGAGAGCAGCAAGGAGCACATTGACGAGGAACAGCGTGAGACCGGAGATGCGCGCCAGTAACGCCAGCGTACCGCCGCCATCCCCTGCGAATACAGCCCCACCAATACAGACCGCCCACATCACCGGGTTGAGTAGCGCTGACCACACCGCACCGCCCAAAAACGATGCGATCAACACGACGCCGCCGATCCCCAGCTGTGCAACCGTTGCCTTGGGATTTCGATTATGAACCAGCATGGTTTGCATATAGCCCTTCATCCAGCGCGTGCGCTGACGGAGCCAAATCCCGAAGTTTCTCGGAGCCTCTTCAAAGGTGGTCGAATCGAGAATCGCAACGCGATGCCCAAGCCGCGCCAAGCGGATGCCGAGGTCGGCGTCTTCGGTGACATTGAACGGATCCCAGGCGCCTGCATCGATCAACGCCTTGGTGCGAAAATGATTGGATGTTCCGCCCAACGGTATCGGCGCATCGAGCCTCGCCAATCCCGGCAGAAGAGTCCGGAACCAAACCGCGTAATCAACGGCAAACATCCGGGAGATCCAGGCCGACGCACGATCGATCGCGAGACGCGCCTGGAAGCAGGAAATATCCGGGCGAGCACGAAAAGCCGCTACTGCCTTTCGCAACTGGTCGGGCTCGGGCCGATCTTCGGCGTCATAAACAACGACGAATTCGCCCTGCGCGAACAGGAGCGCAAAGTTGCAGGCCTTCGGTTTGGTGCGCGGCAGGCTTGGAGGAACGACGACGGCGTCAAGACCGGCAGCGGCAACAGCAGCGCGCGTTTCACGATCGTCTTCCTCAACTACCAAATGAATGTCGAGTTTATCAGAGGGATAATCGAGCGCGGCGAGCGCGCGCGCCATCTGGGGGATCATCCCGGCTTCGCGATATACCGGCACCAGGATGGTATAGACCGGAAGCGTCCGAGCATTTCCGACAACCACAGTAGGTTTGGGTCGTCTGCCGAGCAACGCCAGCACGCCGCGCAGAGCCACACTGCAGACAAAGCCGACCGACATGCCTGCTATTGCGATATCGGCGGCCTCGACCGGACGGATAATAAACGCCAACAGCAGAGCTGCGGAAAATGTGCGAAAGAAAATCACTTGAACGCGTGTCACGACTTGTCGCGCGGAGAAATGCGGACGTTGTTCGGCCAGCCCCAGCGTCGCACGATGCAACATCGCTGTTTTGTCGAGTTGGCCAATACGCGTTACGACGCTTAGCCGTGGCCGGTCCCGATCCTGTGTGGTGGTCCGGCAGTTGCGAACACCTTGCGCGCTCAAGACCAGCCCCCTTGGTCGAGATTGCGATCTCGCTATGCGAACGCTCGACAGGCCGCGAACGCAGCGGCGGGCGTCACTACGGTCAGTCGAACGTCACCAGTTGAGCTTCCCGCCAGAACGTTGGGAATTACGTTGGGATATATAGGTATGCGCCAGCTACCCCTGGTTGCATTAGCGGGCCAGAGGCAGCTTTCCTCTGGATAAATCCGCGGCAACGCTGGCGGCTGCGTTCAGATACCTCGGACGCGGGCTACGGCGGCGCACCATCCCTGATACAGGATATCGCGACGTGCAGCGGGCAGCATCGGTTCGAAGCGCCGATCGAGTCTCCAGCGTTTTGCGATATCGGCCGTGTCCTGGAAAACGCCCGCCGCCAGTCCCACCAAATAGGCTACACCCATCGCCGTCGTTTCTGTGACCTGGGGACGCTCGACCGGTAGCCCCGTCAAATCGGCAAGCCGCTGGCAGAACCAGTTGTTGCACACCATGCCGCCGTCGACCTTCAGTGCCTTGGGAGCACCCATCCGCACCGAAGCCATGTCTTTCGTCATCGCCTCGAGCAGATCGCGCGTTTCAAAACAGACGGCATCCAACGCCGCTTTAGCGATCTCGGCCGCACCGGCATCACGTGTCAGCCCCAGAATGGCGCCGCGTGCATCAGGATCCCAATACGGCGCACCCAGACCGGTGAACGCCGGAACGAAGTAGAGACCCTCCGCTTCTTCGGCACGCTGGACCAGCGCCTCGATGTCCGAAGATTGCGCGATGAGGCCGAGGCTGTCGCGCAACCACTGCACCACGGCGCCAGCCACGAAGATACTGCCCTCGATCGCGTATTGCGGCTTGCCGTTAAGGCGCGAGGCACAGGTCGCCAACAGCCGGTTCTGCGAAACCGGCGGAACCGCGCCGGTGTGGACCAGGGCAAAGCAGCCGGTACCGTAGGTCGACTTGACGTCGCCCGGTTCGAAACACGCTTGGCCGATGGCGGCCGCCTGCTGATCGCCGGCAACGCCGAGGATCGGGATCGGCGTTCCGAACACATCAGGCGAGGTCCAGCCGAACAGACCGGCGCTGTCGCGGATTTGCGGCAGCATCGCGCGCGGAACATTGAAAAGCGTGAGTAAGTCCTGGTCCCACGCCAACGACTTCAGATTCAGCAGCATGGTCCGCGACGCGTTGGTGACGTCGGTGGCGTGGACCTTGCCGCCGGTCAATTTCCACAACAGCCAGCTGTCCACCGTGCCGAAGGCCAAGTAGCCCTGCTCGGCTGCCGCCCGCGCGCCTGGCACCGTCTCCAGCAACCATTCCAGCTTGGTGGCGGAAAAGTAGGGATCGAGCAGCAGACCCGTCCGGGCAGTGATCTCACCGCCTATCCCGGCCGAGCGCAGCGCCCGGCAGCGTTCGGAGGTTCGCCGGTCTTGCCAAACGATGGCGTTGTGGACGGCTTTGCCGGTTCGCCGGTCCCAGACGAGCGTCGTCTCGCGCTGATTGGTGATGCCAAGACCGGCAATTGCGGTGACGTCCACGCCGCGCAGGACTTCCCGACAGCATTCGAGTGTGGCGCGCCAGATCTCCTCGGGATCATGCTCTACCCAGCCGTTATCAGGATAAATCTGACCCAGATCGATGGCATGAAATGCCAGCGGAACGCCCGCGGAATCAAAGATCACCGCCCGCGTCGAGGTCGTCCCCTGATCGATGACCAGTAAAATTCGAGCATCCATCTTAAGAGATCATCTTGGTTTCCAAGTTGGTTAGATTAATACGCTGTTAACGACAGTTTGCTACTGCTGGCACCATGCCAGTGCGGCGGAATGCAACGGGGCGACAGACGTGGGACTGACAGCCAGAGATATGAGCGACATGGGCCGATTGGCTCAACTTGCCGCCAACCCACAGGATACCACCCGGGAAGAAATCTATCTGGCGGTGGCATCGCTTTACCGCGTCCAGGGCAACCACTTGAACAACCGCGAAAAAGGCCTGATGCGGGATATACTGCAACGGCTGACGCGCGACGTCGAGATGGCCATCCGTATAGCCCTGGCCGAACGGCTGGCCGAAGACACCTCGGCACCGGCCGATCTCATTCTCCTGTTGGCCGACGACCAAATCGAGGTCGCCCGCCCCGTTATCCTGCGCAGCCCGCTCCTGACCGACGAAGACATGCTGCGGCTGATCGCCGAGAGCGATGTCGGCCATCAGGAAGCCGTTGCCGCCCGCCCGCATATCGGCGAGACCGTTTCGGCCGCGTTGGCCAAGAGCGAGAACGAGACCGTTCTCGTCGCGCTGGTCCGCAACGCCACGGCGCGGATATCCGGCGTCACCTACGAGGTGCTGGTCGACAAGTCGCGCAAGTTCGTCGCCTTGCAGGAACCGATCACGCGGAGGCAGGATCTGCCACCCGTCCTGGCCACCAAGATGTGCGCCTGGGTGTCGGAAGCCTTGAAGACCTACATTGTGCGCAATTACCCGATCGAACACGCCAAGCTGGATGCCGCGTTGGCGTCCGCCGAACACATTCTCAACAGCCCTCCGCCGGCGCCGCGGCCGACGCCCACCGAGAGCGCCCACAAACTGGTCGAGAAGCTCTATGCCGCCGGTCAGCTTAAGGCAGGGTTCCTGCTCAGGGTGCTGCATCAGGGCCAGATCGACATATTCGACCTCGCCTTCGCCAAACTGCTCGACTTGCCGCTCCACGAAACGCGGCGGGACCTCTATGAGCGGGGTCCCAAGCCGGTCGCACTGGCCTGCCGCGCCGTCGGCATCGACCGCTGCGTCTTCGCAACGGTGTTCAAGCTGTCGCGCCAGGCACGCCTGATGAAACCGATCCTGACGGCAGCCGACATGCAGGTCGTCGAGGGCGCTTTCTCCACCTACACCAAGACGACGGCCCACGAGGAACTCCAGGCAATGGCGAAAAAAGGCTGAACGCCGCCCGCCTCTCCTGCTAGTGTCCCGCCATGATCGACCATTGCCATGCTGTTCGCGCCGCAGGGCGTTGATGACAGGGGGCTGACTCCATGCGCCTGCATTTCGCGGCCACCGCAGTTCCGGAGGCCCAATCCGCCCTTGCCAATCTGCGCCAGCAATACGACGACGCCGGACCGGAGAAGGCCGAGATCATCGTCGCACTCGGCGGCGACGGCTTCATGCTGCAGACCCTGCACACCTATCTCGGCCAGAACAAGCCGATCTACGGCATGAACCTCGGCACCGTCGGGTTCCTGATGAACGAGTACAACGAGGCCGACCTGCCCGAGCGGCTGGCCAAGGCCGAGCGGGCGGTAATCAACCCCTTGCGGATGCGCGCCACGACGGCCGAGGCTTGCATCGACGGTCTCGCCTTCAACGAGGTATCGCTGCTGCGCCAGACGCGCCAGGCCACCAAGCTGCGCATCCTGGTCGACGGCAAGGTGCGCATTTCCGAACTGATCTGCGACGGCGCCCTGGTTTCAACCCCGGTCGGCTCGACCGCTTACAACCTTTCGGCGCATGGGCCGATCCTGCCGATCGACTCCGCCCTGCTCGCCCTCACTCCGATCAGCGCCTTCAGGCCGAGACACTGGCGCGGCGCCCTGCTCCCGCACCGCGCCAAGGTTCGCTTCGAAGCCCTGGAAGTGGAAAAACGCCCCGTCAGCGCGGTCGCGGACGGACTCGAGGTCCGAAACATTATGTCCGTCGACGTTGCCGAGGATCATTCGGTCTCGATGGTCATGCTTTACGAAGCCGGTCGCAACCTCGACGAGAGAATTCTTACCGAGCAATTCCTCGACTAGACGTTGCGTTATTTCATCGAAACTTAAGCCCGTTTCCGTAGGCTTCCCATCGCCCCGATAACGACGGGCGGGGGTATATGGACGGCCTACGGTTCGATAAACTACGGGTCCTCGTAGTCGACGATAACCAGCACATGCGCAAGCTGGTCATTGCCGTGCTGCAAGCGGTCGGCGTGCGCGATCTCTTCGAAGCGGCGGACGGCGAAACTGCCTGGAAGACGCTGCGCGATACCAATCCCGACATCATCGTCCTCGACTGGCAAATGGACGGCATGACCGGCCTCGAATTCGCCCGCTTGATCCGCAACTCGCCGCGCTCGCCCAACGTCTACGTTCCCATCATCATGCTCACCGGCCACACCCACGTCGACCAAGTCCGGCAGGCCCGCGATGCGGGCGTCAACGAGTTCCTCGCCAAGCCAGTCTCGGTGAAGGCGATCCTGTCCCGGCTGGTGAACGTCGTCGAACATCCGCGGCCCTTCATCCGCACCAAAACCTATTTCGGGCCCTGCCGCAGGCGCCGCGCCGTGACGGCTTATGCCGGTCCCGAGCGACGCAAGGAAACCACCCTCGTCGACTGAAGCTTGCATCACATCAGGAACATCATGGCCATTGGCGAAAAACCTCAGATATTCATGCCCCCGATTTCCCTCAAGGCGAAAGCCGGATCGGCAAGCGGCACGCTGGCGGTTAATCCCGAGGCGCTGAAGAAGGCCGAAATGGCGATGGACGGCCTGCGCCGGGAGTTCGCCGACTGGCTGGCCGAGGACATCGCAGCGCTGGCCAAGGCCTTCGTGGCATTCACGCAAGACCTCTCTCCCGAAAACGCCGGGGCGCTGTTCCGGGCGGCGCACGATCTCAAGGGCCAAGCCACCACATTCGAGTACCCGCTGATCGCGCGCGTCGCCGCTTCGCTCGCCAAGCTGATGGACGGCATGCAATCGTGGGAAGCCGCGCCCCTGCCGCTGGTCGCGGCCCACATCGACGCCATCCACGTGATCCATCGCGACCAAATCAAGGATGCCTCGAACCTGATCGCCCTGACCCTCGCCGAGGAACTGGAAGGACGCGTCGTAAAGACCATCGCACAGGCGTCGTTCAAGCAGTGTGCTGCTGATACTCGCGCTTCGTGATGCGCGACAAGGCCGTCACCGCGATCCCGCCCGCCATCGTCGCCGCCAGCAAGCCGTAGAACCCGGACAAGCCAATCGCGGTCATCACCCAGCCGCATAGAAGCGGTCCGAAGATCGAGCCGAGCCCGAACAGCAGCACCAAACCGGACGCCGCCGCCACCCGCGTTTCCTGCGCAACGCCGTCGTTCACGGTTGCGGCTGCAATGGCATAAATGGGAAAGACGAAACCGCCCACCAGCGCGACGGCCACAAGCGACAACAGCGATCCGTGCGCGACAAGCCCGAGCGTACACGCGACCAAGCCACAGCCGAAGATGGTCAGCAGCACCGGACGGCGGCCGATGGCATCGGAAGCCCAGCCGGCCGGAACCTGCACGATGCCCCCCGCTGCCACAGCGAGGCCCATGAACAAACCGACGCCGCCGACGTCCAGTCCGATCTGCCGCGCATACACCGGACCGAACATGAACAGGATCGACCACGACAGACCCGACAGCACGGTCGCGGATGCACCGGCTGGCGAAACGTGGAACAGCTTTGCGATGCCGAGCGGCTTGGGCGGCACGCCCGACGGCGCCGCTTTGCGCAGGATCAGCACCGGCGCGCCTGCCAGCACGAACAACAGCCCCGACAAAACATAAGGCGAATAGGTGCCAGCCTGCCCCATGCCGAACAACACCTGCGCCAGGGTCATGCCGACCATCTGCGCAAACGTGTAGAGCGAGAAGGTGCGGCCGCGCACTTCGTTGGGAACCGCGTCGTTGATCCAGCTTTCGATCGCGACATAGGTCAGCGACATCGTAAAGCCCGAGATCACCCGGAACACCGACCACGCCACGGCATCGACGAATAGCGGCATCACCAGGATCACGGCGCCCGCTGCCACCATGGTCACGACGACCGCGGTGACGTGACCGATGCGGCCGATCACGGCGCGGCCGATCAGCGGCGCCAGCGAGAAGCCGGCGTAATAGCTCGCCAGCATCAGCCCGATCACACCGGTCGAAAATACCGACGCGGCCTTGAGGCCGATCAGATCGGTCTGCAGGCCGTTGCCAGCCTGGACGAAAAAGGCAACCAGAATGACCGCCCAGACGGCGGCGACGGCGCTGCGCAACGGCTTTACCCCTGACGAAGGAGCGAGGCCTTACTTCTTGCCGTGCTTTTGCGCAACCGTCTGCAGCACATCGAGGATCGCCGGAGACATGGCGAAGGGCGGCGCATTGCTGCTGGTATTCTCCTCGGTGGAGAAGAAGTTCTTATGCTGGGGCCGCCACAGCGACGCCATCATCGCAGCGGTGGTGGAGGTATCGAACGCACCCATGTCGATCGACGGCGCTTCGGTCTTGCCGTTCACGGCAGCGGTCGGGGTGGCGCCCTTCGTCAGGTTGGCGGTCGTCCAGTTATAGACTTCGCGCACCGTCTTGGGCTTGCCGTCGGCATGAAAGAAAATGGACGGATTGGCATCCGCCGCCTTGGGGAACAGATCGCATGCCGCACTGGCCGGCGCCCCCTGGTTGGAGCGGATCAGCTTGCAGGCCGAGCCGGGTCCCAACAGGTGCGCGGCATAGAGCTCGCCTTGCGAGACCTTGCGGCCGAGTTTGTCCTCCATCTGGGACTGCGTCATCTTGGTGTACTCGCCCGCCATCATCGCGCTGATCTGCGGATCGTTGCGCAGACGCAGAATGGCACTGCGGTCGTCGGCATTGCCGACGCGATAGCGCCCGTCACCGGCCTTGGTGATGGCATTGGCGTATGACCCAAGCCCGTATTTGGAGCCGTGATCCTTGACCAGCGACAGCCAAGTCTGTTCGACGAACTGGAACAAGCCCGCCGCGGACGACTGGCCGGATTTGGCCGTCGGCTTCAGGCCGGATTCGCGGATTGCCGTGCCGAGCAGATAATTGAAGTCGACGCCAGTGACCGCACTCGCCTTCTGCAGAGCGGTAACAACGGTGTTGGCGGCAACCTTGGCGGCTTCTGCCAGCATTCGGGTTCTCCCGACGGAGGTCTCACCTAACACTAGCGTCGAAACTCGTTAAAAAGCATTAAACGTCTGCACGCAGTGCGCGTATCCGGGCGATTTTACCCCCATATAATGAAGCAGCAGCCGACCGGCCTTTTCGGGGAAGCGCCGGTTTTGGGATGGTCGCGCTTCGTGATCCGAAAATCCCATCCCGCTCGTCATGGCCGGCCCACGGCGCATAGCGCCAGCGTATGCGCGCCATCCAGGCGGTGATGAAATCTGGAACAGCGCCGGGATTTGCTCTGGCACTGGATGGCCGGGTCGAATGCCCGGCCATGACGAACTGGTGGTGCTATTTTTTAGCGGTCGCGCTTCGTGATCCGAAAACCGGAAAGCCACTTTTCGGCGAAGCGCTCCATATACCAAAGGCGGAATCGAAAATCCCGCCTTCAGCCTCGAGCCCGCCGCCGCCTCCGGAGGCCGTTGTCAGGCGGCGATCGACAGGCGCATTGGTCTCATTCTGCGGAGTGCTTTGGCAAAACCGATCCGCCTTGCGATGCGACCGGTGCCGCCTTGACGGCCGGACTTACGCATCCTCGCGGGGGTCTTGTCTTTTGCAGCGCGTGCGGGCGCGCATTTCCTGTATTTGCGCAGATCTTTTAGGCCGAAGCCGAAAGCCGTCCTCCATTGTCAAACACCGTGATTGACGTGGGTATGCGGTGCCAACAATTCAAGATTGTGCGACAATCGCTGCGTTCTTACGCGCGCGACGCAGCCGCAATAATTTCCGGAAGATGGACGAATGAAACGCCATTCATGTAGATGAACGGAATTGGTGAATGCGCGGCGAGAGTTGTTCTCGCTATCGCTCATAATTCTTCGTCATGGCCGGGCGTTCGACCCGGCCATCCAGCGGCTTGCCAAACTAAGACTGGATGGCCGGGTCAAGCCCGGCCATGACGAAAGTGAATTGGAGAACGAGAGCGACGTTTCCTAACTAGTCATTCCCGGCCGAGCCAAGGCGCGCAGCGCCATGCGAGGGGAAGGGAACCCAGGTGTCTCAACAATTTCGGTGATGAAGGTGAGCATACCCCCAAGCGTCATGCCGTTTTCTCTACCTGGGTCCCCTTCCCCTCACCGCGCTACGCTTGTTCGGCCGGGGATGACAGACGGAAAAATCAAAACATCTTCACGACGGCTTGGACGAAGTCCTGCAGCGCCTGCGGCTCGTAGGGGATCGCTTCGCCTTTGCCCCAGACGGGGCCATTGCCGGCAGGGTCGGCGGGATCGTCCGGATTGCGGGCGATGACGTGGATGTGGAGTTGCGCCACCACGTTGCCGAGGTTGGCGATGTTGATCTTGTGGCAGCCGGTGAGCGCCTTGAGCTGTTTGCCGGCCATCGCCAATTCTTCGATCAGCATCATGCGATCGGCTGGTTCGAGATCGAACATCTCCACCATACCGGCGCGGCGCGGCACCAGGATCAGCCACGGCCAACGGGCATCATTCATCACCAGAACGCGCGACAACGGCAAATCGAGCGCGTGAACGGTCGATGCGGCCAGACGCTCGTCAAGAATGAACTCGGACATTGATCGCTAGAAGCTCCATGGGAGCGGCAATCCCTGCCGCCACAACACGAAGACAAGATAGCACCCGTACGCCAGGATCAGCAAAATGCCACGAGGACGCGATAGCCGCCAACGCATCGCCAGGAGCGGCATCAACACCAGCGCGATCGCGGCCAGGATATAGACCTCGCGGCTCGCCAGTGCGGCGGGAAACGCCATCGGCCAGAACAGAGCAATAAACCCGAGCACCAAAGAGAAACTGAATATGCCTGCGCCGACGAGTTGACCGACGGCAACGGTGGTACGACCGCGAACCGCCGCCCACAGCGTCAGAAGAAGTTTCGGCGACGACAGACCTGCGGCGATAACGATCAGCCCGACCGTGGTTTCGCTCCAGCCAATCTCGGCGGCGAAATTGATCGCTCCGACGACGCTGAGATGACCTCCCAGCACCACCAGCACCAAGCCGAGCACCAGCACGACGAACGATCCGGTCAGCGACGGCATCTCGCCTTCCGAGCGGAACAGAGCGCGGGCCAGCGGCACCGAATGCTCGGGCGCGCGCCGCCAATCGGTGACGAAGACGAGCAGGATGTAACCGGCGAAGGCCAACAGCATGAGAGCCCCGGCCGCGCGCGACACGGCCCCTACTGCAGCACATCCGATCAATCCGGCCGTCGCCAGCAACAAGACGCCGCCATCACGGAATACCACTTTGGGCGGCGACGCCATCGGATGGACCAGCGCCCCCAGACCCATCACGAACAGCAAGTTGAGAATGTTCGATCCGATCAATCCGCCGAGCGCCATATCGGGATGGCCAAGGCTGGCGGCACGCATGGTGACGAAAAATTCGGGCGCCACGGTCAGCACGGCAACCACAACAATGCCGGTGATCAGCGGCGGCACGTCGAACTGGCGCGCCAAACCGACACCGCCCCGGACCGTCAGCTCGCTGCCGATCAGAAGTAGCAAGAAACCCGCAATCAGGACCCCATGCGCCATGTGTCAGCCTCGGAAGAAACATCCCGGTGCGGAGTCTCCGCGACAGGAATGCTCGGCCCCAACCGCCGCGGGTCGAAGGCCGGATCCACCGGCGTCCGCTCCAAAATGAGACGCGACAGTACTTCAGCTACCGCCGGTGCAAACAAGATGCCGTTGCGAAATTGGCCGCTCGCGACGTAAAGCCCTTCCACCGCCGCCGGTCCCAACAGCGGCAACCGGTCGGCAGACGCCGGACGCAAACCGGCCCAATGTTCGGCAAGACGCCAATCCTTGAGCGACGGCATCAGAACGGTCGCCTGCCGGTACAGCCAGCGCAGCGCCGACTGCGTGAGACTGGTGTCGAACCCGGCCTCCTCCATGGTGGCGCCGACGAGCAAACGGCGGCCGCGCGGCACCAGATAAATGCCGTTGCCCCACACGATATGGCGCGGCAGCGAGATGCCGGGCGGCGGCTCCAGCACCGCGATCTCGCCCTTGACCGGCACGACGTGCGGCACGGCGGCCGGCGGCAGACCTTCGATGCGCGACGACCACGCGCCCATCGCCAATACGAAAGCGTCGGCGTGATGCACCGTGAACGGCGTCGCGATACCGGTGACGCGCTTGCCGTCCCATTCGAACCGCACCGCAGTTTCGTTCGAAATCACTTGGCCACCCGCCCGCACCAGCGCCACCGCCAGCGCCCGGCACAGCGCCGGACTATCGACCGCCGCCTCATCGGGCGCCAGCACGGCGCCGGCGATGTCCGGTCCCAACAGCGGTTCGAGCACGCGCGCTTCTTCGGCGTCGAGTTTTTCGCTGACGCCCGGCACGGCATGGTCCGCCGTATCCGCTTTCGTGCGCACCAGCAGCGCGCCGTCATTGCGATAGCCGATGTCGATCTTCGCTTCCGCCTGCAACGCATCGCGGAACGCAGGCCATAGGGCTTTGGCATTGCGTGCGAGCGCAGCTTCCGGCGTGTTGGCGGTGCCGAGTTCGGCCGCGGCGGCGATCATGCCGGCCGACGCGGTGGTGGCGCCGTTGCCGATATGGGCCCGCTCCAGCACCGTCACCGACGCTCCGGCGCGCGCGAGTTTCCATCCGATCCCGAGCCCGGCGACGCCGGCCCCGACCACCACAACTTTCATCAAATCCTCCTGGACGCCTCAACGCCCGCCGCGACAAAACACAACACGCCGCCCGCATAGGCGATCAAACCGAACCAGGCCGGTAACGCACTCGCGAGGATAAACAGGATCAACAATTCCGACGCGCCGACCAGGGAGCGTCCGAACTTCACAGCCACCGCCGCATTGGCGGCAAGGCCGAACATCAAGAACACCGCCGGCAGCGCCCGCACCGGGGCATCGAGCACAAAGGCAAACGGCAACGCCGCAAATGCCACGGTGCGAAATATGTCTGTCAAATTGCTTTCGCGCGCCCGCGCCGCCACCGCCGCGCCGAGCCGCCCGACAACGAACACCGCAAGCCCGATCCAGACGAGATGACGCGCGATCAGCGGAACGGCTGCGAGGCAGACGCAGAACGAGACCAGTTCCAGGATTCCGGCACGGTCAGTAATACGAACGGCGCAGCGATCCAGCACCGGCGCACATATTTTCTCGACCAACGCATCCATCATCGCCGACCACGGTCGGGGATTCTGCCGGCAGCGTCAACTCGCCACCTTTGTTTCGGGTGCGTCGCATCGGCACAGACGTGCCGCTGTTACCCGATCGTATAGGCCTTCAAATTCGCCGCGATGCGGTCCGCGATCGGCGCATCGGCATCGACGTCGAATTTCAGGCCGGTGAGCTGCTCATAGATCTCGATATATCGGCGCGATAGCTCCGTCACCATATCCGCCGGCGCTTCTGGGATGACCTTGTCCTTGTAGGGATCACAATGGTCGCGGAACCAGATGCGGAGGAATTCCTTGTCGAAGTATTCCGGCTCCTCGCCGTGCGCGAGACGGGCTTCGTACGAGCCGAGCTTCCAATAGCGCGACGAATCCGGCGTATGGATTTCGTCAATCAGCATCAGCGTGCCGTTCTCGTCGACGCCGAATTCGTATTTGGTGTCGACCAAAATCAGGCCGTGCTGCGCCGAGACCTCCTGGCCGCGCCGGAACAGCGCCAGCGCCGTCTCGCGCACCTTGTCGAGGATCTCGCGGCTGACGAAACCTTCCTTCACGAGATCATCCTGGGACAGCGCGCGGTCGTGGGTGTCTTCCTTGGTGGTCGGATCGAAGATCGGATGCGGCAGGCGCGCGTTCTTCGGCAGATTGTCCGGCAGCGACAGACCGCCGAACTGACGCTCGCCGGCGCTGTAGCGGGTCCAGATCGAGGTCGACGTCGTGCCGGTGAGATAGCCGCGCACCACCGCTTCCACAGCCAGCGGCTTGACGCGCTTGGCGACCGTAACGTTGGGATCGGGCGTCGCGATCACATGATTGGGGATGATGTCGGCGGTCTGGCGGAACCAGTAGGCGCTCGACAGGTTCAGCACCGCGCCCTTGTTCGGAATGTGGGCAATGATGCGGTCGAACGAGGAATGCCGGTCCGTCGCCACCAGGATCAGCTTGTCGGGCTGGAAGTAAATGTCCCGCACCTTGCCGGCCTTGAGGGTGCCGAGATGGTCGAAGTGGGTTTCACGGAGAATATTGGGCATTTGCGGACCGTCCCTGGAATCGCGTTGGGATAGCCTAGCGCCTGGGCGCAGTCAAAAAAAACGCCTCGCCGAGCCGCATTTTGTTGCTGTAATGTGTCCGCTTATTGGAGGCGTTCCATGGAAAAAGCCACATTCGGCGCAGGTTGCTTTTGGGGGGTTGAATCCTTTTTCCGGGAGGTCCCGGGCGTCGCCGACGCGGTCTGCGGCTATGCCGGCGGGTGCATGAACAATCCCACCTACCAGGACGTCTGCAGCGACGAGACCGGGCACGCCGAAGTGGTGGAAGTCACCTTCGATCCGGCCAAGGTCTCCTACGAGAAACTGGTGGACGTCTTCTTCCAAAACCACGACCCGACGACGTTAAATCGCCAGGGCCCCGACGAAGGCACACAGTACCGCTCGGTCATCTTTACCCATGGTGACGAGCAGGAACGCGTGGCGCGGGAAAAGAAGGACTTTTACGACAAGTCGGGCAAGTTCAAGCGCCCGATCGTCACCACCATCGAGCCGGCGCCGACCTTCTGGCGCGCCGAGGACTATCACCAGCGCTATTTCGAAAAGAAAGGGCTGCCGAGCTGCCATGTCCCGAACTGGACGTGAGCGGCCGAAGGGGGACTGAGTTGCTGAAACGGGGGATGGCTGTCGCGCTGGCCGCGGCGGCAATGATCGGACTTGCGTCGGGAGAGACCGGCCGCGGCGATCGTTATGCGGGTGCGCCATGGGCGAGCCGGGCGCCGGTGCTGGCGCAGCACGGCATCGCGGCAACGGAAAATCCGCTGGCGACCCAAATCGCACTCGATGTTCTGAAAAAAGGCGGCAGCGCCATCGATGCGGCGATTGCGGCCAACGCGGCGCTGGGACTGATGCAGCCGGTGCTCGACGGCATCGGCGGCGATTGCTTCGTGATCGTCTGGGACGCCAAGACCAAGCAGCTCTACGGCTACAACGGCTCTGGCCGCTCGCCACAGGGGCGCGACCTGAAGAAGCTGAAAGCGGAAATCGCGGCGGCCTACAAGCGCGCGGGAATGCCGTATGCGGCGCACATTCCGCCGGTCGGTACCCTGCCCGTTTCGGTGCCCGGTGCCGTCGATGCGTGGTTCGCGCTGCACGACCGCTTCGGCAAGCTTCCGATGACCGAGGTGCTTGGGCCAGCGATCGGCTATGCCCGCAATGGCTTTCCGGTGGCGCAGCTCGCGGCGTCGTACTGGAAAGGCAATATGGCGTCGTTCGAAAAACGGCGCGGCCTGCTCGAGGAATTCGACAACGCCAAGCACACGTATCTGATCGCCGACGCCAACGGCGGCCACGCCCCGGCACAAGGCGAAATTTTCAAGAACCCCGATCTGGCGCGGACCTACGAAAAGATCGCCGCGGGCGGGCGTGATGCGTTCTACAAAGGCGAGATCGCGCACACGATGGACGCCTATTTCAAACGCATCGGCGGCGATTTGCGTTACGAGGATTTCGCCAATCATCACGGCGAATGGGTGACGCCGGTTTCGGTGAATTATCGCGGTTATGACGTCTACGAACTGCCGCCCAACGGCCAGGGCATGGCGGTGCTCGAAATGCTGCAGGTGCTGAAGGCCTACGACCTGCAAAGGAGCGGCTGGGGCACACCGGAAACGCTGACACTGACGCTGGAAGCCAAGCGGCTGGCATTCGAAGACCTCGCCAAATGGTACGCCGATCCGAAGTTTTCGAAGATTCCGATCAAGGGATTGCTGAGCGAGAACTATGCCGAAGCGCGGCGCAAGCTGATCGCGGCGGACAAAGCCAATCCGAACCTCGGCCCCGGCGATCCACGGCTTTACGACGGCGATACGACCTATCTCACCGTCGCCGACAAGGACGGCATGATGGTGTCGCTGATCCAATCGAATTATCGCGGCATGGGCTCGGGCCTCGTTGCCGACGGGCTCGGCTTTATGTTCCAGGATCGCGGCGAACTGTTCAGCCTCGATCCGCACGCCGCCAACGTCTACGCCCCCGGCAAGCGGCCGTTCCACACCATCATTCCCGCGTTCGTGATGAAGGACGGCGCGCCGTTCCTAAGCTTCGGGCTGATGGGCGGCGATATGCAGCCGCAAGGCCATGTCCAGATCCTGACCGACATCATCGACTTCGGCCTCAATGTGCAGGAAGCGGGCGACGCTGCGCGCTGGCGCCATTTCGGCAACGCCGAACCGACCGGCGAAAAATCCGAAGGCATCGGCACGGTGGAAGTCGAAAGCGGATTTGCGCCGGATGCCATCGCGGCACTGAAGCAGCGCGGCTACAAAATCGCCCCCGGCAGCGGCAATTTCGGCGGCTATCAGGCGATCCTCAAGGACCCGAAGACCGGCGTCTATTGGGGCGCTTCCGAAATGCGCAAGGACGGCGAAGCGGCAGGTTACTAGCCCTCCTCCGCCGATCGGGCGGCGCGCAGCGGACGCAGGCGGCGGGCGGTTTGCTCGACCAGGATTTCGGCAAGCCAGCCGGAGAACTGCTGCACGCGCAGCAAGACGCTGCTGGTTGGAATGAGCAGGAGAAGCTGACCGGCCACCAGCAGCAACGGCAAGGCGATCACCGCCGCCTCGGGCAAGGCGCCTCCCTGCAACGCCCGGCTCATCATCGGTTCTATGCCGGCGTAGACGATGCCATTCATCATGATTAGTGGAACCGTGTTGCGGCCGATCCAGGCGAAAAACGCACCGATAGCGGTACGGCGCGTCACGAACGCGGTCGCGACCAACGCAGCGATGCCGACCAAACCGCTGAGGACGAACAGCGG
Source organism: Alphaproteobacteria bacterium (assembly GCA_023259375.1). Lineage (GTDB taxonomy): Bacteria > Pseudomonadota > Alphaproteobacteria > Micropepsales > Micropepsaceae > Rhizomicrobium. The sequence goes on along the minus strand of JAHFQC010000079.1, from coordinate 6,272 downwards.
CAGAAAGCCGGTGCGTCCCAATACCAGCTCGACCGCGAACTGGCCGTGCCATTCGGGATGGCTGCTGCAGACACGGACGGCATCAAACAGACAGCCGTGATTGCGCGGCGCCAGAACAAGCGTCAGCGCCCACAGCGCGACGAAGCCGAGCATTAGCGGTAGCCGCGGCGCCGTGAATGCCAGCAGATTGCGCCGCACCGCCTCGCGGCCGAGCAGCAGGAAGGCCAAACCGATGGTCCAGCACTGCGCCTCGAAGTACGGCTCCTCGACCGAGGTCGAGGCGACGAAGGCCAGCACCGTGACGCCCCAGATCGCGACGCGCTCCTTGGTTCCGCTGCGCAGATACACCCAGGCGAGCATGCGGGCGAACGCGAGCGCCACCAGGAACCACGGGATCGAGGTACTGAATTTGGCGCCGGTCAGGAGCGGGGCCAGGATGTGCTTGGCGATCAGCAACGGCGGCTCGTGTGCCGAAAGGCCTGTCGCGATCCGGATCGGCGCAAACGTGATTTGGATGATGTCGGCGATGAGGATCAGACTGAGCGAGGACACCAGGACTTTCCGCAGCGACTGCTTGTCGAGGTTCTGCGCCGTCAGACCCGATACGAAAAAGAATGCGACGATGCAGAAACTGCTGATCGTCTGCCAGATGGCGAGCGATACCGGATCGAACGCCAGCCCGGTGGGGCGGATGAACATCTCCAGCCCATGAGCATACAAAACCCCGATCATCGGCAATCCGCGCAAGATGTCGATCGCCGGATCGCGCACACGATTGGTCATAGTCCCCGCCCACCCCACTGCAACGGAATGCCCGGTTACCGACCGGACAACGCACGTTGTTACATTTGCTTACAAATAGCAGATGTACCGCATTCGGAAAGGGGCACAGGCGAAATTCGGTCCGCTACAACCGCGTCAATGCGATGTTTCGATGCCGCTGCGTCAGCGGCTCGCTTCGCGTTCCTCGTTCAGCCGCATCACCACCAGCACCACGATCATCGCGAAGAAGCTCATCATGGTGCCGGGGAGCCAGATGATGAGGCCGCCGTAGTGCTGGTCGTTGAGCGCCGTCATGTCGAAGACGCGGCCGCAGATGTTGTAGACGGGGTAATAGTCGCGCTCCGACAGCGACAGCACGGCACCGAGCACCATCTGGGGCAGTTCGATAATCAGGATGGAGAGCGCGCGCCAGAGGGTGGATAGCCGCGCCGGCGGTGACGTGCGCGGATCGACGATCAGGCTCCAGAACATGATGCCGTTGATCGCCATGGTCCAGTTCATCACGTCGTACAGACGGCGGTCGAGCATCACGCGGGTGTGCAGCTCCGGGATCAGCCAGAAATACAGCAGGCCGACGAACAGCAGCGGTGCCACAGCCTTGTGCTGCAACAGGTCGAGCGTGCGGCGGAGCGGCTTGGCATCGAGCACGGGGCGGAGAAATGCGGGCATGCCGGCGCGCAAGACCGGACCGCTCATGCCGAACGCGATCAGCAGACCGCCGGTGTGATGCAGCCAGAAATGCGCCCAGCGATGAACGAAAAACATGTGCTGGGCGAGATAGTCGATGTGGGTCTGCAGAACGACGTAATTGCCGATCACGCCGATGAGGAAAAGCGCGCTGCGCCATAGGGCGGGACGTTCCGCTGGGGAAACACGCTTGAGGCCGCGGAAGAACCAGGCGAGCGTCAGCGTGGTGGCGAGATAAACCGGCCAGGAAAACTCCCAGGGGAAGAAGAACGGCAGGTCGGCGGGAAAACGCGTGCAAACCACGTCGAGCACCGCGCCGACGACCAGCAGCGCGGCGTAGGAGAGCCAAGCCTTTCTGTCATCCCCGGCCGATGTGTGCGCACTGACGGCAACGGAAAGCTCTGGCTGCAACGGGTTCTCCTCGAACTCCTAACGCTATCAGCGTAATGGAGACCTCTACAATACGTCATGGCCGGGCCCGACCCGGCCATCCAGGCGGTGAAGGAACACACCGATCGCCGCCCGCCGAAATCCACCTGCATCAGTGCCAAACGTGAAGATGGATGGCCGGGTCGGAGCCCGGCCATGACGAGATGGGGAGGAAGTGCTAAACGGGTTCCATGCGCCTCCTGCTTCGATTCACCGTTTTCGCCGCCCTCCTCTGCCTCGCTGCATGCGGGCCGCAGAAGCCTTGGCATTCGACCGATATCTCGGGCGGGATGCCGGATTTGTCGTTCCGCATGGTGCGGGCCAGCGACGGGCTGAAGGTTTCGCAGGACGATTATCGCGGCCGCGTGGTGCTGCTCTATTTCGGCTACACCCACTGCCCCGACGTCTGTCCGACGACGCTGGCGAACATTTCGGACGTACTGAAACGGCTGGGGCGGGATGCGGAGAAAGTGCGCGTGCTGTTCGTCTCGGTCGACCCCGACCGCGATACGCTGGATGTGCTGAAGCAATACGCCGAGGCGTTCGGACAGCAGGTTGACGGCTTGCGCGGCTCCGACAACGCCATCGCCGATCTGGCGCGGCGCTATCGCGTCGCCTACACCGTGAAGAAAACGCCGGATTATGTGGTGACGCACACCAGCGCAGTGTTCGTGTTCGACGCCAAAGGCCGCGCGCGGCTGGTCTCGACCGATACCAACGACACGGCGGGACTGACGGACGACGTGCGGCGCATCGCTTCCGAATAGTCTATTCGGCGGCCGCCTTTGTGGTGGCTTCCGGCCGCTTGATGGCGAGATAGGTTGCGGCCAGCATGATCAGCATGCCGATCCCCTCCACCACACCGAAACGCTCGTCGAATACCAGCCAGCCGAGAAAAACCGCGATGCCGGGCGAGACGAAGGCGTAGGAGCCGGCGCGCGACGGTCCCCATTCGCGCACCAGCACCAGGAAGATCGTTGCCGCGATCACGGTGCCGAGCAGGAACAGATAAGCCCACGACAGCCAGATCGCCCAGCTCCAATGCTGCACTTGCAAGCCCTCATGCGCCCGCGGTTCGAACGCCAGCGACAGCACGAGCAGAAGAATGCCGCCCGCGAGATTGGAGACGCCGGCGACCAAGGTGCTCGAATATTTGCGCAGCAGCGGCCGCGCCAACACCGATCCCCAGCAATAGGTCGCGACGCTGAGAATGACGACCAGCGCGGCGCCGAACTCGCTCCTGTTCGAGCCGCCATGCAGCGATGGCAGGAAGAGAAACAGAAGGCCGACAATGCCGAGCGCGATCGCCATCGCCTGGCGCCAGTGAAATGCCTCCTCGCCCGCGATCACGGCAAAAGAGAGCAGGAACACCGGCACGACAGTGAAATCGACCACGGCAGCAAAGCCGGTGCGGATGTACTGCATCGCCCAGAACATCAAGGCGTAGCTGAGCGTGGTGGACAGCAATCCGACCACGCCGAGACGCAGCCAGTCCTTCCGCGCGATGCGGGTGTTGCCCTTCGCCGCCGCGATCACGAGCAGCAGCAATCCAGCCGGCACGAAGCGGATTCCCGCCAGCAGTACCGGCGGCACGGCCGAAAGCGCCAGCTTGGCAGGTATCCAGGTGGAGCCCCAGATGGCGCACAGCACCACGAAGTAGACAAGTCTGCGCGACACGAAAGGCGCCCCCAACGATTTCGTCTCCGATACTGACGGAAACGCAGGCGCCAATCGTGGCAGAGTGGCCCGCTTTCATGCGGCGCAACCGCACAGCGGGACACACAACTGCGTGAACTCGGCCTAGATATGCAACGCCTTGGCGTCTGCATCGAGCACGGCTTCGTGCATCATTTCGGACAGCGTCGGATGCGGGAAGACGACCGTCGACAGATCGGCTTCGGTCGCTTCCAGCGTCTTGGCGATGCCGTAGCCCTGGATCAGTTCGGTCACTTCGGCCCCAACCATATGGGCCCCGAGCAGCTCGCCGGTTTCCGCGTCGAACACCGTCTTGATCAGGCCTTCGGGCTCGCCGAGCGCGATCGCCTTGCCGTTGCCGACAAACGGGAAATGGCCGACCTTGATCTTGCGGCCGGTCGCTTTCGCCTTGGCTTCGGTCATGCCGACCGAGGCGACCTGCGGATTGCAGTAAGTGCAGCCGGGCACGCGCGACGCGTCGAGCGGATGGACGCCCTTCACGCCGGCGATCTTCTCGGCAACAATCACGCCCTCGTGCATCGCCTTGTGCGCCAGCCACGGCGGGCCGACGAGATCGCCGATCGCCCATACGCCGGGAACGCCGGTCTCGCCCCATTCGTTGATCACGACATGGGTACGGTCGACTTTGACGCCCGCCTGTTCGAGGCCGAGGTTTTCGACATTGCCGACGATGCCCACCGCGAGAATGACGCGATCGGCGGTGACGGTTTCGATGGTGCCGTCCTTGGCTTTCAGGGTGGCGATGACGCCGTTCTCGCCCTTGGTCAGCTTTTCGACCGTGGTCGCAACCTTGATCTTCATGCCCTGCTTGACGAAGGCCTTGTGCGCGAAGGCGGAGATTTCCTCGTCTTCAACCGGCAGCACGCGATCGAGCACTTCCACCACCGTCACCTCGGAGCCGAGCGTGCGGAAGAAGCTGGCGAACTCGATGCCGATGGCGCCGGAACCGACGACCAACAGCGATTTCGGCATCGTGTTGGGCACCAGCGCTTCCTTCGATGTCCAGATCAGCTTGCCGTCGGGCTCGAGGCCGGGCAGCACGCGCGGACGCGCGCCGGTGGCGAGCACGATATTCTTGGCGCGGACTTCTTCGGTCTTGCCGTCCTTCGTCACCAGCAGAATGCCCTTGCCGTGCAGCTTGGCGGAGCCGGAGATCACCGTGATCTTGTGCTTCTTCATCAGGAAGCCGACGCCGTTCGACAGCCGCTCGGCCACCTTGCGCGAGCGCTTGACGATGGCATCGAGATCAAAGCGGATGTTATCGACCGCGAAGCCGAACTCGGCGGCGCGGTGCATCAGGTGGTAGACTTCCGCCGAGCGCAGCAGCGCCTTGGTCGGAATGCAGCCCCAGTTGAGGCAGATGCCGCCGAGGCGGTCGCGTTCGACCACGGCGGTCTTGAGCCCCAATTGCGCGGCGCGGATCGCGCACACATAGCCGCCCGGGCCACCGCCAACTACGACAACGTCGAAAATTTCGGCCATTTGCATCTCCGATAATCAGGCCCAGATCACGCTGGCTACGAGGACGAAAACCAGCGCCGGGATCAGGAAGAATAGAAAATAAACGAGCGACATGCTCGCGAACTTGACGGCGGTCTTCCACCAGCCCTGCCGATAGAAACTCTTCAGCGACAGGAAGAAGTAGACTGCCACGACCAATAGCAGGACGTTCAGCACCCAGGTGGCGGACATCACCTGCGCCAGCGCCGCCGCGCCGATCAAGGTCACGAACGCGAAGGTGTGCATGGTGAGCGAAAATACCAGATGATCGACGAACAGGAAGTCCTTGCGCTGGCGGCGATAGAACAGCGCCAACAACACGGCAAACAGCGGCAGCAGCACGAACAGGACGCGCGGCACCCAAATCGACATCGGCTCGTTCAAGGCGCCAGGGTCGCTGCGCAGCTTGGACATCGTGGCACGAATGGCCGTCTCGATTCCGGACTGCTTCTTGCCGTTGGCGTTCACCTCGATCTTGGTGTCCTTCAGCGCATCCTCGAGATCGGCCGCGGAAACTTGGGCGGCAGCGTGGCGGCGCTTGAAGAACGACAGCGAACTCGTAATGTCGGTCTGCTTGCGACCGTCAGCAACCAACGGGTCATCGCCGGCGCTGGCATCGACGGCGCCGAGGACGGCGACGGCGCCATGCGCATCCGACTTGAAGCCCTTCAGCAAATCCCGCTTGCCGTCGTGCTCCTTGTAGACGTTGCCGGCGGCGTCGTGAACCAGCCGATAGTGCTGCGCGGTCATATTGATCTGCAGCAAGCCGATTCCGGTCACCGACAGGAACAGGAAAAACAGCAGCGAGACGAAGAGATAAAGCCGCACCGCCGGAACGTAAGGCTGGGTGCGCCCATCGCGGAATGCGTTCGGCAGTTCGCCGGGCACGAACAGCAGCGCGCGCGTGGTACGCAGAATGCGACTATCGAAACTGGCGATGTCCTTGACGAAATCGTGGACCAGCAGTTTCAGCGAACGGCGATGCGTGTTGCGAGGCTGACCGCAGATCGCGCAAAACGGCCCGATCATCGGCTTGCCGCAACTGGGACACGACGGCGCCTTGCCCCCCTTCTCCGCAATAGCGGATGCCGCCAATTCCACCGCGGCAACGCCGCCCGTTTCCAGAAGTGCCCCTAGCTCTTCCATCTCAGCCCCAC
>JAHFQC010000078.1:14790-26634 GCA_023259375.1 Alphaproteobacteria bacterium | reverse complement strand
TTTCATGGAGGCGGTCTATCGCAGCGAGCGCTTTCCGTGTCTTTTCATGGGCGGATCGGCGGCGGCCCTGCCGGGTTCGAAAACGACCCTCATTTATGACGGCCGTCAGGTGCTGGAAGATCATGCGGTTTGCGTCTTCCTGAAGCTCCGTCCGGGACGGGGATACGGCGTTCTCAAAAGCCAGAACTATACTTCGTCAGCCCATCATTTCGTCGTCATTGAGGCGGATCCGGAGCAGCGTGTCGTCAAGAGCGTGGTCCATCCCAAGACCGGCAATCCGGCGCCGTTCCTGCAAGTGCTGGCCGACATGCTGCATATCGCTCCGGCGCAGGTTCAACGCAAACTCGAAAACCGCGCGTTCGGGGTCGTGATCGAAGACGAGGTCTTCGTGCGCTCCGTCGCCGGCTGCAACCTGGCGGACAACAGCGTCTCCTTCTATTGCGACGTCAATCCCGGCGACCGTCTGTTCGTGCTCAGGAGCACGGATTTCATGACCCAGACGGCAGTCGACGTGGAGACCTATCTGCGCGATCAGCCGCCGGCGCTGGGTGCTGTCCTCAACGACTGTATCCTCAGGCGGCTGCACAATCAGAACGAGCTCGACGGGCTGGCCGAGATCTGGCCGATGCCGGTTGCGGGCTTTTCGACCTTTGGCGAACTGTTCGGGATCAACGTCAATGAAACGCTGTCGGCGTTAATTTTCTTCGATACCGGCAATGTCCGGGTACTGGACGATCGCGTTACCAATTTTGCCGTCCATTACGCCCGCTTCTGCACCTATTTCACCCGGACCCGGCTCAGCCGGATGGAGGTGCTCAACGATCTGCGGCACAAGGTCAACGACACGCTGGTCCGCTATATCGACGCCAGCAGCATTTGGGGTGAAGAGATCGACCGGGTTCTGCTGCAGATCGCCGATGTGCAAAAGGCCATCGCCAGCGTGCATGCGGCGATAGACCTGGGCATGCGGGATGCGGCGAGCGCTGCGGACGCGACGATCCTGACCGACGAGTTCGAGGGCCTCTCGCAGTCCATGAAAAAGATGCGGGCGGTGATCGAGGGCATCGACGCGATCGCGAGCGAGACCAATCTTCTGGCGCTGAATGCCACCATAGAGGCCGCCCATGCGGGCGAAGAGGGACGCGGGTTCGCTGTTGTTGCCAAGGAGGTCCGCGATCTCGCGCAAAGCACCAAGTCCAGCCTCGTGGCGGTCAACCGCTCGATCGCGGATATCGAGCATTCCACAGCGGCGATGGGGCAGGGTATTGCTTCGACCCGCGACAAATACCTGCGGTCGCAAGGCAGCATTCAGCAAACCGTCGGGCGCGTGTCGGAGATGGTGGAAACGACGTCGAGGATAGAAGAGGTTTTGCGCGCGCTGGAAGCGGTAGCGGCCGAACAGCGTGAGACCCTTCGCCTGGTCGGCAATGACCTTGCCATTTTGAAGCGAATTGGTTGAGGTTCGTCACGTGGCGTCAACTTGATCAGGCTCTCAAGATCGTGCGCGGCCGCCGGCGTCTACTGCACCTCTATTTTGACGACATCGCGAACTTGGCGGGCGCCCTGTTTGTCGCCGGGAACCACCAGATGGATGCCATCGCGGAACGGGCGGCCGTCGACGTCATAGGCCAGGATGACGGCTTTGCCCTCCATGCCGGGCTCGATTTCGCCAATCGCTAGGGCAACCGCATAGCCATCGCGCCCGGTGACAATCATGGTGTGTTGCAGGAAAGCGTGTTTGCCTTGCTTGTCCTTCAACACCGCCTGAGATAGCAGCTTTGTCAGCAGCACACCTTTGAAGGTCCCCGGTGGCATATCGGAATCTGCTGATTTGGCGATCATGACCGTGGTGGCCGGTTGGGCGCGTAATGTTCCGGTTGTCAAGTGGAGCGGATTGATCACCGCGCCGGTGATGTCGACATTGCCCGCCCAGGCCGGAGCCATAAATGCCAAAGCGCAGATGAAAATGGCCTTCATCGCGCACCTCACGACTTGATCCTCAGATTGAGAAAGACGTTGCGCCCTTCTGATGGGAAGCCATAAGTCACAGTATAGTTGACGTCGAACATGTTCTTCACGCCAATCGCAATTGTGGTGTGATCGCAAAGATCGTAATCGGTTTCGACGTTGGTCAGGAAATAGGAGCCGGTCTTGTAATAGACGGTTCCGGCGGTGTTAGTGCTCCAGCGGTTCGAGGCGGTCTGCACGCTGGGACGGATCGTCCAGTCGGGCAGCGGCGTCCAGGCGAGATAGGCAAACAACTGGCTGTTCGGCATGCCGGTCAGGTGATAGCCCGAGGAGAGCGTTGGGTTGTTGGGATCTTGAGCGTTCAGGCTACGGTCGACATAGCTGTAGGATAAAACCGCCGTCAGGTTGTCGAGAATCTTCCCGCTCGCCGACAATTCGAAGCCGAGGTAGTCGCCGGCACCGATGTTCTGCGTTTGCGTCGTCGAAGTGGAGACACCCGTCGCGCCGGATGCGCTAGTGCAGGTCTTTTTGACCGCCGTGGATGTGGTATCGCAGAAGACGATCGGAACCGAGACGACCGCCTTGGTCACGCGGCTGTAAAACACGGCGCCTTCGAGGTGCACGCCGTAGAACGTGTCGGCACCGCCAAGCTCGTAATTGATCGCCCTTTCGGTCTCCAGTGCCGGGTTGGAGATCGTTGAGCCGAACTTGGTCGAATAGCGATCGAACAAGGTAGGAAAGCGGGCGCGGTCGGAAATCGAGGCGTGCAGATTACCACCGTCGGAGAGGGCATAAATCAGTTGGCCCTGAACATTCAGGGCGCTGCCGTCATGCACCGGGTAATGGACGAAGGTGCCGGTTTGACCTGCTGCGGCTGGGTCGACGAAGTCCTCCGCCTTCAAGAGATGGCGGTAGTCATAGGAAAGTCCGGCCACAAAAGTCAGCGGCTCGGTGATCTGATAGCGGTTTTCCAGCGCAATCGACCAGGTATCTTCGACGCTCGTCTGCTTCGGCTCGGTGAAGGCGGGCTTGTAGAGGATCTGCCATTCGGTGTGGCTGTCGCGGCGATAGAAGCCGGAGAGCTTCAGTGTGTCGGCGCTGCCAAAGCTGTAGCCGGTTTCGAGATTGGCGCCGTAGGCATAATCCGAATACAGGCTGCGGAAGGATTTCGGCAGGGTCTGCGCCGTGAAGGTGACGTCGTCGTAAGAGTACAGGCCGTTGAGGAAGGAGGTATAATAGACCTTGGTTTTCAAATAGGCGTTGTCGCCAAACGCGGTATTGGACAGGAAGTAAACGTTCTGCACGTTCCACCACGGCCAGGTCCAATTGCGCTGTGACGCTTGAGTATCTGCGACAGAATAGGGGGCTTCCTTCTTGCCCCATTGGCCGGAATAGCTGAGAGAGTATTCGTCGGTCGCATTCGGCGTATAGCCCGCTTTGAGGTTCAGGCTGACATTGCGCGAGGCCGAATCGATGCGTTCGCCCTTCGGCTGCGTCGCACCACCGGCGTAATCGTCGGAAAGATTCCATTTGTCGGTCTTGGTCAGCGTCCCGCTGGCCGCGAGGTAGTATTGGCTGGTCGCGTGGCCGAGATAGAGCGAGGTGTTGTAGCCGTTGTAGTCGAGATCGCCTGCTGTCGCCAACCCGGCACGGGCATCGTATTCGAATTCCTGCGTCGGCTTGCGGGTGACGAGATTGATTGCTCCGCCGAGTGCGCCCGGCCCCGACAGCACCGATATATAACCCTTTTCGACCTGAACCTGGGCGAGATTCGCAGTGGTGAAAAATCCGATGTCGAGCCGGTTGTCGGCAGGCAGATAAACCCGGATGCCATCGATGAACAGCGGTGTTTGAAAGCGGTCGAAGCCGCGCACGAAGAACAGCTGTTCGTTGCGCGTGCCGCCGGTGATCGAGGTGGAAACGCCGGGCACCTGATCGAGAACTTTGTCCAGCGTTAACGCGTTGAAGGCGGTGATCTGGTCGTTAGTGATCTTGGTTTCGCCGATCGCCGGTGCGGCCGCCGCACCGGTGATAGTGACCTGTTCAATTCGGCCCAATCCGAAAACACCATCGGGCGTTTCGGCCAAGGTCGGTGCCATGGCTGCCAGCGCCAGAATGGAACAAGAAGTCAAAAACCGGATGCGCATATTCCCCTCGCGTTCATGCAACCAATGTAGTCTAAAAAGGACACCGTCGCGATAACAAGACGGCGGCGGGCGCACTACTGGCCCGGGAACTGCGCGCATTGTCGCGATGGTCCCTATTTTGCGGGGTGTTGCAGAATGCTGCCGGGGAATTGGGCACGTCGCGCGGGGAATGCGCATGCATTGTGCGGTATCAAAACAAAATTGTTCTAAGAGCCGCAGTCACCGCGGTGATTTCGTCCTCTGTCGTCGCGGCGCCGACGGAAAGGCGCAGGATACCGTTCGTTCCAAGAGTTGTATGCGCCAAGGGGGCGCAAATCAGGCCGGCGCGACAGGCGATCGAATAGGTGGCTGCCAACTCTGAAGCGAGGTCTTCCGGATCATGCCCGGAGGCCGTCAGCGCAACAATGCCGGCACACAGCGCGGCATTCTCTGGTCCATGCAGCGTCACACCGGGAATATTCGACAGCGCGGTGCGCAGGCGGGCGATATGCGTGCGTTCCGCGTCGCGAATGGCTTCCACACCGCGCTCCATGACGGTATCGATGCCAGCCTTCAGCCCGGCAAGTCCAGGCGTGTTGGGCGTGCCGCTTTCATAGCGGTCCGGCGTGATGGCGGGCATCTCGGCCAAGTGCGACAGGCTTCCGGTGCCGCCGTGCTTGAGCGGTACCAGATCGAGCCCGGGCCGGATATAAAGCCCGCCGGTGCCTTGCGGGCCCAGCAAGCCCTTGTGGCCGGGAAAGGCCAGCATGTCGATCGCCATGGCCCTGGCATCGATCGGGAGCGAGCCGGCCGTCTGCGCCGCATCGACCAGGAAAAGGGCGTCGTGCGCACGCAGGATGGCGCCGACGGCGGTGATATCGTTGATGGCACCATTGACATTCGAAGCATGGGTCAGCGCGACCAAGCGTGTGTTGGGCCGCAACGCCGCCGCAACACGCTCGGGCGGCACGATGCCGTCGGGCGCCGCCTCGACCATCGTCAGTGTCACGCCGCGCGCCTCCATCGCTTTCAATGGGCGCCAGACGGCGTTGTGCTCCATGCTGGAATAGACGGCATGGTCGCCGGGCATGAGTGTGCCTTTGATCGCGAGATTGAGCGCCTCGGTGGCATTGGCGGTGAAGACGATCCGCAGCGGATCCGAAACGCCAAAGAGTTGCGCCACTGCTTCTCGGCATTCATAGATGATCTCGCTGGCCCGCAGCGACAAGGCATGGCCGCTGCGTCCCGGGTTGCCGCCGCCTTCGGCCATGGCCGCGATTATCGCGTGCAGCACGTTGGGAGGCTTGGGCCAGGAGGTGGCGGCATGGTCAAGGTAGATCATAGCGGCGTCCAATCCCCGCTGCGCGCGATAAAGCTCCCGGCAATCACGATGCCGAAGCTTTCGGCGACCGCCCGCACCGGGGCGAGTTCATCGCGGGAAAGCCGCACGCCATAACCGCAGCCGGGCAGGCCGGTGGATTTCGGCACCCGCACCAAATCGAGATAAAGCCCGTCGGCCATTAGCTTGCGGCGGACACGATGCACCTGATTGAGGGAATTGAACGCCACGAGGATTTCCCCCGTCACGACGTGACGCCCGCGAACAGGATTTCGTCGCTGAGCGACAGGACCTCGTCGGCGCCGGCATAGAGGCGGTCGGCGAGGCGGATTTCGACCGTGCGCGCGCCCTTGGTGAGCGTCAGCGACCAATCGGCGATTGACCGGGCCTTGTCGACGAAATCAAGATTGTGCCGCAGCACCGAGCAGCCAGTGACGCCCTCGACGCCTTGGGCGAAGAACTGGCCGCCGACGACGGTGGCGTGATCGGCTTCGCAGCGCGAGAGGTCGAGTTCCTTCAAGGCGCGCTGGCCGGCGCGCAGCCCCAGCGTCAGGCCGACGCTCATGGTGTCCCAATGCAGAAGCCGCGAGGTCACATCGATGTCGTGACGGGCGCACCAATGCAGCGGCGCATCGGCCATCGGGAAACTGTCATAGCGTGGGATGTAGATCTTGATGTCGAGCACGGCCGTGCCGTCGAACGCATCGAGGCCTTTCACGGTCAGCCGGTTTTTGTCGCGCCGGACGAGTTCGACGATGCAGGACCCGATGCCGGAGGGCCGTGCCGGCGATCGGCTGGTCCAAACGCCTTTGCAAGTCGGTTCGCCGGCCAAAGGCATGGTCAGCACCTGATCGTCGGTCGACGACAGACCCATTGCTTTCTGCCATTCCTTTTTGCGGTGCTGATAATAGAGCACATGGATGTGGGAGAAATGCTCGATGCCGATCAACCCGTCGGCCAGTTCTTCCCGGATCGCAATCACGCTTTCGGCGTCGTAGCGGGTCGGTTGGGAGAAATCCTTGAATTCGGATTCGACCACGCCGACCGGCGTGATGGTGACCGGGGCGCGCCAATCGAAGCTCATCGTCATCTCCTAATGTTTGACCGCTTGCGCCAGCAGCGCATTCAGTTCTGCCTCGCTGAGGTTGCGGTGATAGAAAAGTTTGTAGAACCGGCGCGTTTCGGTCCTGAGATCGAAAGCGAACAGGTTCGGATAGAAGGTCTTCGCCAGCCAGCGAATGCCGATGATGCGGTTGACCGATGGTGGGCGGTCGATCCAGTTGAAGGGAAACTGCGGCGCCTCATAGACGGCATGATCCTTCACCGCCCGGATCTGGCTCCACATCGGATCGCTCCAGACGGCAGAATAAAACACGCCCGGCGAATGTTCGTGGTCGTAACCGGCAATGACAACTTCCGGATTCCAGACGAAAATCTGTTCCATCGAGACCGGAATTTCGCCGAAGCCGTGATCGGTCGGAACTTCGGCGACGTTCTTGCCGCCGGCATAAAGGATCGACTCCGCATGCGCCGAGCCGCCGGGATCGGTGTTGAGCCCCTTGGGACCTTCGGCATAGTAGACGCGGCGGCGCTTGTCGGCTGGGATCGACGCCACCTTGGCTCTGACCTCAGCCAGCGCCTTGGTCACGTAATCGGCCAGTTCCTTGGCGCGCGCTTGCCGCCCGGTGAGGTCTCCCAGCATGCGATAATTGGCGGCGATCTTGTCGATCTCCCAGGTCCCTATCACGACCGGCAGACCAGTTTGCGCTTGCACGCGGTTTTCAACCGTCGAACTGCCGGGCGTGCCGATGGAGACCATCACATCGGGATGCACCTTCATGATTTGCTCGAGATTGCCGGTGTTGTTGCGTCCGTACCAGCCGCCGAGTACCGGGAGCTTGTCATAAGGCGGCGCCAGCATGGCGCGCTCGCCCGGCGTCGGCTCGTAAGTCCAACCGGCGAGAAGATCAGGCGCCAGGGTGTACATCATTACCTGGCAGGTCGGGCTCATGCAGTAGATCTTGCGGATTTTGTCCGGCACGGTGAGCTTACGGCCGGTCTGATCGGTGAAGGGGCGAGCCAGCGCCGAGGATGCCGCCACCGACAGTACCGCCAAGAAAGCCAACCATTTCGCCGCTCGCATCGCTGCCTCCTACTGGATCAAGGGCACGCAGACCTTCAGGCCCGGTTCCACTTCCCCGATTTTCAGATTGACGCCATAGGTCTGCTTCAGCCGAGCCTCGCTCAGCACGCTGTCCGGCGCGCCGATGTCGATCAGCTTGCCGCCGCTCAGAAGTGCGACACGACTGGCACAAAGAAATGCGTGGTCGGGCAAGTGGGTGGTGACCAGAAGGCCGTAGCCCCGGCTCATCAGCTCGCGGATTTTCTTCAGCACCTTCACCTGATTACCGAAGTCGAGGTTGGAGGTTGGCTCGTCCAGAACCAGAAAGCGGCTTTGCTGCGCCACCGCGCGGGCGATCAGCACGAGCTGCCGCTCGCCGCCGCTGATTTCGGTATAGCGCGCCTTGGCAAGATGGCTGAGGCCGAGCGTCTCGATAGCTTCGTCGGCGATCGCCACATCCTGGCGCGAAGGCTGGCCGAACATACCGAGGTGTGCGCTGCGGGCGGTCAGCACGACGTCATGGACCGAATAAGGGAAGGGCGGGGTGTGGGCTTGCGGCACATAGGCGAGCGCTCGCGCCAGCCGCGCCCGCGACCACGCGGCGGTGTCGGTGCCGTCGATCGCGATGGTGCCATCGAGCCGTGGCAGAAGCCCCAACACGGTCTTGAACAGGGTCGTCTTGCCCGAGCCGTTGGGGCCGAGCAGATACAGTGCCTCGCCAGTCTCAACCGAAAACGAAATCGCTTCCGTCACCTTATGGCCGGGATAGCCGCACGCCAGCGCGGAAACCTCCAGCCTCATGCCCAGCCCCGGTTCGATCGCATCATCAAATAGAGGAAGAACGGGGCGCCGATCAGGGCGGTGATGATGCCGAGCGGAATCTCGTTGGCCATGATCGAGCGGGCGAGATCGTCGGTGAGGAGCAGGTAGCTCGCCCCGATCAGGATGGAGGCGGGCAGCAGCACGCGATAATCAGGTCCCACCAGCATGCGCGCCAGATGCGGGATGACGAGGCCGACCCATCCCACCATGCCGGCAATGGCAACCGAGGCCGCGGTCAGCAGCGTGGCGCAGAATATGATGATCCAGCGCAGCCGCGCCGTTTCGGCCCCGAGTGCGCGCGCTTCTTCCTCGCCGAATGCCAGCACGTTCAGGTTCCAGCGCAAGAGATGTAGCGGCACCAATCCGATCAGCATCGGGAGCACCGCGAAGCCGAGGTCCTTCGGGTTGATCGCCGACAGGCTCCCCATCAGCCACAGGGTGATCGCGGGCAGTTTGGAATAGGGATCGGCGGCATATTTGGCGAGCGAGACCAGGGCTGTGAACACCGCGCCGATCAGGATGCCGACCAGTACCAGGGTCAAAATCGGATCGCCCACCCGCTTCAGCCGCGCCGCGGCAAGGCAGGTGAGACCGACGGCGAGAAGTCCGAAGGTGAAGGACAGCGCCTCAATCCAGACGATGGAAAGACTGTAAAGGATCGCGGCGGCAGCACCGAAACCGGCACCTGCTGAGGCGCCGAGAATGTCGGGCGACACCATGGGATTGCGGAAAATGCCTTGATAGGCCGCGCCCGCCGCCGAAAGTCCCGCGCCGATCAGGATGCCGGCCGCAATGCGCGGCAAGCGCACTTGCATCAGGATTTGCCCAGCAACGCCCGCCTCATCCGGCGCGACGATTAGCTTCCACCATGTCGAAAGCGGCACCTCATAGCGGCCCAAGCCCAACGACCACCACGCGACGATCAGGAACACGACCGTGAGGCCGACCAGCATTGCCGTGGCGTGAATGGGATTGTCGCTTCTCATCCGGCGCGCCGTTGCAGCGTGACCATCCGGGCGCCGCAGTCGAAGAGTTGATGCTGCCCGCCTTCCTGCACCGTACGCAGAACGTGGGCGTCGTTTTCGACCACCAATCCGGCCAGCATTTCGATGCCGAAATCGAACAGAATGGGCGTCAGGGGCGTGGTCGGCCCGGTCAAGACGATCCGCGCGCTTTGGGCAAGCTGGAGCAGGCGGGGCAGGGTCTTGTTGATCAGCGTCACGGCCGTGATGACGACGATGTCCTGGCCGGGCAGGACGAATTCGCAGGCCGGGTCTGGCAGATCGCCCTGTTGCGGCTTGCGTTCCAGGATCGTCAGCTCACAGAGCTCCTTGAGCGGTTCGAGATCGCGGAAATGGCCGACAACGGTCACCTTTTTCCCGCGGAAATCGTCGCGCAGATAGTGAAAGCAGTTGGCGGTTTCCATTCCATCGAGTGGCTGGCCGAAAGCGGCGGCGACCGTAGCGGGTCCGTTGAAGGCGGCATTAATGGCGGCGAGCCCCAGCGCTGCCTCATGGAAATTCCACGATTTCGACAACGCCGCGAGGTCTTTCAAGGCCATACCGGCGTAGTGCCCGGCCAGCGGCAGGGACGGGGCGCCGTCCCCTGGCGCCATCGAAAGTCCGACTCCTAGCGAACGGACCGCAAACCAATTAAGGCCGCAGACGCAATCGGCCGCCTGCACCTTCGCCGGCACCGCCTCAATCAACGCGTCGTACAAATCCCACATTCGCCGCCCGACACCCTTGTGTTGCACTTTGCACTGTCGTTTTAACAGAACAAATGTCACTGGAGAACGACAAGGCCGGGCCGTGGGGCACGGGATCTGCGTCTGGGCCCCTCCGGCGACGGTAGGTCGCAAGCCGGTCTTGGCGTGATTGCCTTATTCGCAGCCAATCCGATCAAGTGCTGGGCAGGCCAGCTTCGTTTCGCGAGGGGGTGGTCCGTGATAAGAAACCCGGGCTCACAGTCACGGGAATGGCATGTCTTCGCTCAATCGCCTTTTAGAGATGCGTCAGAAGCGGGGTCTCGGTGCGGCCGAACTGGCGTCGGACATCGGCGTGTCGCGCCAGACCATTTATGCCATGGAGGCGGGCAATTACGTGCCCAACACCACGGTCGCCTTGCGCCTCGCCAAAGTTTTGGGCTGTAAGGTCGAGGAGTTGTTCTTTCTCGACGACGAAGCACCGGCGCGCCCCGAAATCCTCGAAGCAACTCTGATCGCCGGCAGCCAGCCGAACTATGAGGGCCAGCCGGTTCAGCTTTGCCGTGTCGATGGCAAGCTGATAGCGGCGGCGCCCGATAGCCTCGATTGGAGCCTGCCGCCCGCCGATGCGGTGCTGCTGGGCAAGCTTCGCGGGGGCAAGACCGGGCCGGTGAAGGTGCAGCCGTTCCACGGCAATCCCGATCTTTCCAAGCGGCTTTTTGTCGTCGGCTGCGATCCGGGAATATCAGTCTTGGCGCGGCATGTGCGACGGGCCGGGGTGGAACTGGTCGTTCTCAACCGCAATTCGACCGAGGCGCTCGATCTGTTGAAGCAGGGCCTCGTCCATATCGCCGGCACCCATCTCAATGATGGCGAGGAGGGTGACAATCTCGGGCCCATACGCCGGTTGTTCGATCGGCGCAGCGTCGCAGTGATCGGCTTTTCCAATTGGGAAGAGGGCATCGTAGTGGCGCGCGGCAACCCCAAAGCCATTCATTCGGTCGCTGATTTCGCGCACAAGGGTGTCAAGATCGTCAATCGCGAGCCCGGCGCAGTGGTGCGCATTCTTTTCGATCGCGAGCTTGCCAAATGCGGCATTGCCGCCAAGGCGGTGCAGGGCTACGACAGCTTGGCGCGCGGTCATCTTCCCGCAGCCATGCAAGTGATGTCCGGCGCGGTCGACTGCTGCATCGCCACCAAAGCGGCGGCGCGGGTGTTCGGTCTCGATTTCGTCAGCCTGGCGCGTGAGCGGTATGATCTGGTGATGCGCAAGAAGCATCTCGACATGCCGGAGGTCCAGGCGCTGTGCGATACGCTGGGGCGGACACAGTTCCGTCAGGAGCTGGAAGCCTTAGGCGGTTACGATACCAGCCCGGCCGGAACCCAATTCGCATGAGCGGCGGCATCGAGCAGATCGATCGGAGGCCTCAAAACTCAGGAGGAGAGTCAGATTGTCGAGGTCGGGCGATTTCGAGGATCCAGTTCGCACTTTCATCCAGGCCGGTGCGCCAAGCCTTTTCAAAAACTTATGTTTTTCCTCCGTGCGGGGGAAGCCGCTGTCGGCTCCGGCATGGCTGTTATCCGGATACGCCTCGGCCCGCGTGACGGCCGCCATCGCGATTCCACACCAGGTCGAACCGGGTCACGGCAACGACGCTTCTGTGATCAGATTGCCGGTTGGACCGTGGCGCTCGGTGAAAAGCCCTTTTTCCTTCAGCTCGCCGTTGCCATCGAAGCGATACTCGCCGTTGGCGCCGACCCA
>JAHFQC010000078.1:3948-14780 GCA_023259375.1 Alphaproteobacteria bacterium | reverse complement strand
TATCGAACGGCGAATGCGAGATCGAGCGGGTTCAAGGTGCCCGACATCCTGACGGCTTCCGCCAGGATGTGAAGGGCATCGTAGCCTTGCGCCGCCGATGTATCGGGAAGGCGGCCATAGCGAGCCCTGAACGCCGCTACGAAATTCCGGTTCTGCGGCGTCGCGGCGGCAACGTTGTAAAGCCGAATAAAGGTCGTATTGCGCAAGGCCGTTCCGGTGAGGTCGGCAAAGTCGCTGCTGCGGTCGCAGGCGACCAGGATCGGCGTTGAGATCCCGACCCTGCGGGCTTGGC
The DNA here is from genome assembly GCA_023259375.1 of Alphaproteobacteria bacterium. Classification (GTDB taxonomy): domain Bacteria; phylum Pseudomonadota; class Alphaproteobacteria; order Micropepsales; family Micropepsaceae; genus Rhizomicrobium. Next base: position 14,488 of record JAHFQC010000078.1, on the reverse strand, counting down.
GGAGAAACGCTGCCGTATTCGCATCGTTGCCGGACGAAAACATGATGACGTCGGCCTTGATCCCCTTCAGTTGATTGACCGCCAAACGGAAGTCCGGTCGACCGGCAGGATAGGGCGCCTGGTAAACCAATTCGCTGCCAAGCGCATCCTGAGCAATGCGATACTGATAGGCAATGTCCTGCCCGTACGCGTCTCCTTCCCAGACCATCGCGTATTTCTGAGGGCTCCGGCCCAAGGGCGAGGAGATGGCAAGAAAATGCGAGATCTGATCGGTAGCCTGTACGGTGCGAACGATATATTTGTAGCCGTGGGTGGTCATGGCTCTGTTGTTTGCATTCACGACGAAGTGCAAAAGCCGGCTGACCTCCAGGATTTGCGAGGCACGTATGCCGACGCCGTCTTCATAATAGCCGATGACGGCGCTCATCTCGGGCGTGTTGGCGAACTCGAGGGCGACATCGCGCGCTGTCTTCCAATCGTTCCCGTCATCGCGGATGACCAGGCGGATCGGCGGCACGCCCGGAATCTTGCGGGCGTTGAGTTCGTCGCGCGCCAGCGTCAGTCCATCGATCATGCCGTCCTGTTCCGCCGCGATCGGCCAACTGATGCCGACCACCAGTTCGTCATAGTGCTTTTCGAGATAGGCGAAGCGATGCGCGCCCATTTTCACTGGCGATTGCCACTGTGGCAGCGCAAGGAGGACCAGCACCGCTAGCGCCACCAGCCCCGCCGCCCAGAAGAGCAGTTTTTTCATCCCCGTCAGTCCTTTCCGAGAATGATCGGTAGGCCGGATTTTCCCGCCCCGATGACCACGGTCTTGGCGTTGGGCGATTTGGCAAGCTCTTGCGTCGCTTGGACGCCATACCAGCTCAAGACAGACGACGTGAGGCTCTTGTCGACGGTGTCATTGTAGACCTTCAGGCCATTAGCCTCGATGCGCCGGCGCTCGGCTTCCTTTTCCGCGATCGACAGCTTGTAGACGTACTCGCCTTCGAGTTGCTGGTAGGCCATCTTGCTTTCGATGGCTTGCGAGATCCGGGGCGGCAGCGTGATGCTTTCGAGCGGGACGTCGTCGAGATCGATGAAACGTGCCTCGAGGCGGATTTTTGCCAGTTCGCTGACCCGTTCCTGGATGGCCTTTTGCGTCGTGTAGATCTCTTCCGGCTTGTATTGGCCGAATACGGATCTGACGACCGAACGCATTTCCGCCCGGATCACCACGTTGGCGTAATCCGGCCCGACGCGCTGATGCAGCAACGGCAGGGTTTCCGCCGGCAGAAAGTAGCGGACGGAATAGCGAACACGAACATTCAGGCCATCAACGGTCAGGGCGTCGATCGTGTCCCTGAACTGCTGGGTGCGAACGTTGTAGACGTACATCTTGTTGAACGGCAGGATCAGGTGAATGCCTTCGCCGTACACCGTATCGACGACGGTTCCGCCGCCCAGGCGTCGCCACAGGATTCCCAACTGCCCCGAGTGAATCGAAACAAGATAGGTGTCGTGGAAGAATACGGCCGCGAAGACGAACAGGAAGCCGCCGAGTATCCAATACGGCTTTTGCCGCCCGAGATGGGCTTTGAAGGAGTGACGGGCGTTGGCGAACCACGGCCGGGATTTATTCAGAAGGTTTTTCATTCGCTGCCCTCCTAAGGGGAGCACTGCGGTTGCTTTACACTAGGGATTTGAGGTCTGCGGGAGTGCCGCTAGCGTTCCATAGTCCATCTGCAGAACGCGATCGGCGATGTGGTGATAACGGTCGTCGTGGGTTACCACCACGACGGTCTTACCCGCCTTTTTGAGTTCGGGAAGCATGGTCTCGTAGAAGTAGCGGCGGAAATGCGGATCCTGGTCGGCAGCGACCTCGTCGAACACATAGACCGGCTTGTCTTCCAGGTAGGACACGACCAGCGCCAGGCGCTTGCGTTGTCCGGTCGAGAGATGCGTGTTGGTGAACGCGCCGTCGACGAAAGCGGTCTTGTGGGAAATATCCATCAGCTTCAGCAGCGCATTGACTCGCTCCGGCGCGGCCTCACGCAGGCCGTGCAGTTTGTCGAACAGATGGAAGTCCGAGAAAATCGCGGAGAACAGGTTGCGGTAGGACTGGATATTGGCGGGACCGATCTGCTCGTCGTCGACACGGATCACGCCCTGCTGCGGTTGATAGAGTGCCGTGAACAGTTTCAGTAACGTCGTCTTGCCGCTGCCGTTGCCGCCGACCAGGAACAGCATCTCGCCGTGGTAAACGGCGCAGTCGACCGGGCCGACCTGGAACGTCGAATTGCCGTCCGGATCGAGATAGGTGAAGCAAATGCCGTCGAAACGAATGGCCTTGAACGCGCTCATGTCGATGATCGGAGCGTCTTCATAGCTTGCGGATTTTGCCAAGGTTTCGTCCAGCGTCGCTTCCAGGCGCTGGAGATTGCCGATAGTGACGTTGACCTGCGAAACCACCGGAATCATGGTGACGACATTGCCGAGCGGGCCGAAGAAAAACAGAATTGCGGCCACGATCTTCGTTGCCGATCCCGTGAACGAGCCCGACAAAATCGGAAGCACGAATACCATTGCCCCCAGGAGCAGGACCAGGAACATCTCGATGATGACGATGTTGTTGGAGAACAGGATCATCACGCGGGTGCGGACGTCGCGCACCTCTTCCGTCGTCTCGACGAAGTCGCCGAACACGTCGTCGCTCTTGGCGCGGTTAATGCGTAGTTCCTTGAACCCCGCCAGCAAGCCGGTCAGCGACGTGAAAAGCTCGTCTTCCTTTTCGGACGACTTCTTCAGCCCGTCCTCGTAACTCTTGCGGTCTTTGAGGTATACCGCGGCGCCGCCGGCGATGAGCCCGGCACACAGCAGCATGGCGACAAGCGAGACCGTCGCGATATAGCCGAGCGTGAAGACGATCATGACCGCCGACTGTGCCGCCGAAAACAGCGGCCGCGCCGATTGCGCGATGGCTGCTGTGTCCCGGCTGATGCGGGCATGAATGTCGGTGGCGCCGATATTCTCCAGAGCCAGAAGATCGGAGCGGCGGATCTTGTCGGCCAATCGCACCCGCACGCTGCAAATCGCGCTTTCGGCAATCCGGCTGGATTCGTACAGCACGTAGCGCAGCGAATAGACGAACAGCGCAATGGAGAGGCCGAACCACAGAAAATGCTGCCATGATGGGCCGCCGGTTTTCAGCGCATCGACCGATGCATTGATGACGGCCAAGTTCATGGCGTTGGCGACGCCGGACACGGCGGTCAATACGAACAGCTTTTTGTTTAGGGCGTGTGTTTCCCGTTGCAGGAAACCGAGGATGCTGACGCGCGATGGAATGTTCATGGCTGTGCCGATTTCGTTGAGGCGAAGAGACGTGCTGCGTGACGCAAAACGGCCTTGCGCCCTTCTTCGGGAATGGGCGGCCAGACGAGGCCAAGTTGGCTGAGAAGTGTCTGTGTACGTGCCGATACGATTTTCAACCGCCGCGATCGTGGCTGGGGCGAGATCCCACGATAGAGACCAAAATTCTCCATCGTTTCGGTCAGCGCGGTATCGGCCTCCGGCTCGTTGATGGCGGCTTCCAAGCGGTCGAGGAATTCGTCGAAGGCGGCAACGCGAACGGTCTCGGCCTCGGCGATGAACGACGCGAGGGTCCGGTGGACGCTGTTTTCAAGATGATGAGTTTCGTTCGTTAGCGCCTTGGCTTCCGCCAGCCGCACCAGCCCGCGTGCGACCACGTCCACATGGCAAAGCCAGGTGTGCATGTCGTCCGGAACGATTCCGAGTTTCAGAAATGCCGCCAATTGCCGGAAGAAGGCGTTCTGAGCGACGTCGCGCTGCAGCGGCCCGCCGTCGGCCGCGTAGACCACATTGCCGACACGATGGATGGTGGCGTTGGGCAGATCATTGCGGGCGGCGATCACCAACCGTTCGGCTTCCTGCTTGCTGCGCACATAGTAGTTTTCGTCCAGGGCATTGGGAACGCTGTCGTATTCCGTGAACAGATGAAATTCGCGCTCGGGCGCTTTGCCGCCGGTCGACAGCGTCGAAACATGATGAAAATCAGCGCCGTGATGCGCGGCGAGTTTCAGCAGCCGTGCGGTGGCAGCGACGTTGTCGGCGTTGAAATCGGCATAGTGGCCGAAATGCTTGACGTTGGCAGCGCAATGAATGACCGCTTGAGTGTCCTCTGCCGTGCGGTCGTAATCTTTGGTTGCGAGACCAAGATCATCACGGCGCAGATCCGATGTCAGTACTGTGAGGCCGGGTGCGTTGAGAAGGGCTGTGCCGGCTTCGGCGCCGAAGTAATAACGTAGAACCTCACTCAGACGTGCGCGCGCGACTTGGTCATCGACACCCCGCACCAATGCCGTGACGTGCCGTGACGGCTCAGCGAGAAGTTCGCGCAACACATAACTGCCGAGATACCCCGTTGCTCCGGTCAGCAGAACGTGGCTGTAATTCCGGCGCTCTGTCGTGATGGCCCGGTAGGCGCGATTGCGTGTCTCATAGGCGCGCCATTCGGGAGCCAAAGCGGCGGTGCGTTCGTCTTCATAGGCGCCGAGCGTAGCTTGATAATTGAGCCAATGCTGCTTGGCGGAGCGGAGGAGTGTTTGCAGATGCTCGGGGCGGTACTGGCAGACCGCCGCGAAATCGGCCAAACGCGGATGCTCATAGAGATCGGTAATGGCGCAGCGGAAGGTGCGGCGAAGCTGATTGACCACAGCGATGGCTTTCAGGCTGTCGCCGCCGAGATCGAAGAAATTGTCCTCGCGCGCGATGAGCGGCCGTTTCAGATATTCCGACCAGACTTCGGCAATGCGTTGTTCGATTTCCGAACTTGGCGGTGTTCGTTGTGGTCCTCTCGGCCCGGTCTGGTTGTTGACCATTTCCAGAAGCGCCGCACGATCGATCTTCCCGCCATGGGTCACCGGAATAGAAGGTATCCGGATGATCGACGATGGCACCATGTAGGAGGGGAGTTTGGCCGCGAGATAGGTGTGCCATGCGTCCTGGCTCGGTTCGTCGGAATCCGGCTTGAGACACACGAAGCCCCACAGGCTTTGCTGGCTACTCTCGGTTCCCACCAGAACGACGCTCTGGCGCACGCCGGGATGTGCGCTGAGGAGATGTTCGATCTCTCCCAGTTCGATCCGCTGGCCGCGCAGTTTCACTTGTCCATCCGAGCGGCCGAGGATTTGCAGATCGCCGCTGGGCGTCCAGCGTCCCAAATCGCCGGTGCGATAGAGCCTTCCCGATGGGGTTTCGACAAAACTTGCGGCCGTCAGATCGGGGCGATTGAGATAACCGATGGCTAGCCCCATGCCGCCGAGCCAAATCTCGCCGGCCGATCCCGGCGGCACCGGATTGCCGCGCTCGTCGCGAATATGAACCGCGATATTAGCGAGCGGTTTTCCGGCCGTCAGGCGTGGCACGCCGGGAGCAATCGTTCCGACCGTCGTCGCGGCGGTGTTCTCGGTCGGACCGTAGCCGTTGATGGTGCGAAGACGCGCAGCATAATGCTGGGCATCGGCCGCAACCGGCGGCTCGCCCACCGTCATCAAGATGCGCAAGCCCGGAAAGTCCGCTTGTTCGAACAAGCGCAAATAGGATGGCGGCAAGGTCGCCACCGTGACACCCAGCCGGGACAGCTTGGCCCGCATTCCGGCAATGTCGTCCATTTCGGCGCGCACGACCGGAACCACCGCTGCTCCCGCCGCCCAGGCCATGGCGAGATCCGAAATCCAGGAATCGAACGCGGGCGATGCTGTCAACAGCACGCGATCCTCGGCGGTGATGTCCAAAGCGCCGGAAAGCGCGATGCCGAGATTATTCAGTCCTTGGTGCGAAAGAATGACGCCTTTGGGGACGCCGGTCGAGCCGGAGGTGTAGATGACATAAGCGGGATCGGCGCAATCGGGCGTGTGGTGCTCCGAAGCGGGGTTTGGCGCGAAGGTTTCTGGACGCAGTACGGAACAACCCATTTCGGCCAGTTCCGCAGCAAGCGGACGGCCATCAAGCACGACGAACCGTTTCAGCCCCGCATCCTGAATGATGAATTTCAGTCGTTCGACAGGAAGATCGCTTGCCAGCGGAACGTAGCATCCGCCGGCTTTCCAGATTGCGAGAACCGTTTCGGGCAACGCAATGGAGCGGCCGGTGAAGACACCCACCGGCTCCCGCGGAGCGCAGCCGCTTTCTCTGAGAGCCTGCGCCAGAGTATCGGCGCGGGCATTCACATCGGCATAACTGAGAACGCCGTTTTCGGTCACGACCGCGGGGCGGTTAGGCTGCTGCGCGCACCACTGTTCGAAACGCGCCGGGAAATCCGGGGTAGGAAACGCCATGCATGGGCCGTATTCCCATTGCGCCAACAGCGCCGTTTCTGTCGGAAGCAGGGCAGGCAATGGCGTACGCGCGGCACGATCTTCCGAGGCGAGAAGCTTGGCCCAGCCGACCAACGCGTCTATCCACGCGGCTGCAGTGTCTTTCTCGTAGAGCGCGGCGTTGACGTACCATTGCAGGGTCAGACCGCCGTCTGGGCGGCCTTCATGGACCAGAACCATATCTTGCGCCGGCGTGTTGGGGCGCAGGCGATACTCGTCATCCGAACAGAGCGCTTCGAAATGAAGTCCGTCTTGATCGCCAGAAGTCCCCGGATTCTCCGCCACCGCAAAATCGAACAACGGAAAGCGCGCCGGATGCGGCGTGGTGGTCTGGTTGCTGCGGAAATCCTGATAAATGCGCGCAAAGGGATATTGGACATGCTGCAGTCCTTCCGCCAATGCGGCCTGCATCGTCTGCAAAACGTCCTCGACCGGCATCTCTTTGGTGATCCGGCAAGGGACTGGCAGCATGTTGACGAAATAGCCGACCAACTCCGCCTCGTCGGCCGTATCCCGGGTCGAGGCCGCGGTTCCGAGCAAAAATGTCGGCCGGCCGTTGCGCCGGAAAACTTCCAGAGCGAGCAACATCAGAAACAGGGCGTGCAGGCTGGCGCCGTTCCTATGCGCGAAAGCGCGCAAGCGCGTGGCGATCGTCTCATCCAAACGGCTGCGGAAAATATGGACGCCTTTGGTGACCGCGCGTCCGTTGGGACGGGCAAAATCCAGCGGCCATTCATCGAAGGGTGTGTCGTCTGACCCCGCGCTAAGGCCCGCAAGCATCTGCTGCCAATAGCGCGCGTCGTTCTGGCATGCAGTACCTGCCAGATAGGTTTCTTCCCGCCCCGCCACGAGATCGAGCGAGGCATGCAGCGGCGGTAGCGTTTGCTGTTTGAGCAGACGAGCGAGATCGTCCGCCAGAATCCCAAGCGAGACGCCGTCTCCCACCGCATGATGTAACGCCATCCAGAAAACGGTTTGATCGTTCTCGGCGGCATGCACGATCCCGGCACGCCACAAAGGCGGGGATTCCATCGCAAAGGGTTCGCTCTGGCGCGTTTGGCAATAGCTGATAGCGGCGGCAAGGTCGGCACAATCGCAAAATTCGAGATCGGCCGTCACCGGTGCCTCGAACCTTCGCAGGACACCGGCCTCGTCGGTGCAAAATCCCGTGCGCAGCGCCTCGTGACGGCTCACCACTGCGGCCCATGCTGCACGCCATGTCGATTCGGGAATGCCGTCTGCGTTGCGTGCAATCAGGGTCAGCGGAATGATGAAACCGCGGGTATCAAGACTTGCTTGTTCGGCCACCCAGAACTCACGTTGACCCTCGGTCGCCCGATCCGAACGAATATCGCAGGTGGTTGGCGGCGTCCATTGGCGCACGCGGGCCGCAAAGCCGCGCAATGTCGGCTCGACAAAAAGATCGCGGGCCGGAACCGGATGACCGAGGCTCTTCTCCAGCCGATGCGCTACGGCGATCGCCAACAGGCTGTGCCCGCCGAGAGCAAAGAAATTATCGTCGCGATGAATCTCCGGGACGCCCAGGAGCTCTTTCCAGAGGCTGGCAATATCGCGTTCCAGTTCGTCTTGGAGGGCGATGTCCTCTGTAGGGCGCGACCGTTCGCGCAAGAGGCGCTTGAGAGCCGCTTTATCGACCTTTCCGGAATCGGAAAGCGGAATGGCGTCGACGGTGATCACCGCGGCGGGGATCATGTAGGCCGGAAGCCGTACCGCGAGATAGGTGCGCCAACCCTCGTCGGTCGGTAGCGTCTGGCCGGGCCGCGGCAGGACAAACGCCCATAGACGGTGATCGTTCCCGCCGCTCTGCTCCAACAGAACGACCGCCTGGGCCACATCGGGATGCGTGCGCACGGCGGCTTCGATCTCGCCCAATTCGACCCGGATGCCATTCAGTTTCACCTGGTCGTCGGCGCGGCCGATGATCTCAAGCTCGCCATTGCCACGCCAGCGTCCCAGATCGCCGGAGCGATACCGCCGCCCGCGTGATGTTTCGACAAAAGCGGCAGCGGTCAGGTCCGGTCGTCCGACATAGTCTTGTGCGAGGCCCTCGCCGCCGAGCCAGACTTCGCCGATCACGCCGGGCGGAACTGGATTTCCGTCCGCGTCGCAGACGTGAACGCTGGTGTTGGGCAATGGGCGTCCGACGGACAGGAAGGGTGTATCGGCCGACAGCAGCGCCATCGTGCTGGTGATGGTGTTCTCGGTCGGACCGTAGGCGTTGTAATAGCGAAGACGCGGTGCGTAGCTGCGGACATCGGCCGGTGCAGGTGCTTCGCCGCCGGTGACGAGAATACGCAGCGTCGGCAGATCGGCGCCTTCGAACAACCGCAGATAAGATGGCGTGACGTCGGCGACGGTAATCTTCAGCGTCCGCAGGAAGTCCTGAAACGCGGTCGGCGAACTTAAGACGTCATAGGGAAGCGGGCAGATGGTGGCGCCGAACGCCAGCGGCAAACCGATATCCGACAGCGAGACGTCGAACGAGGGCGAGGAGAACATCAAGGTGCGATCGTCCGGCGTCAGACCGTATATCTCGCCGGTGCTCAGCACTAGGTTGAGATAGGCGCGATGACTGATCCGCGTTCCCTTGGGCCGCCCGGTCGAACCAGAGGTGTAGAGAATGTAGGCGATATCGTCCGGCGAACCGGCCACGTGCGGACGGCTGTCTGCGCCATCAAGAGTTTCCGGCCGCAGAATATGGAACGCCGTGTCTGCGAGTTCGGTGGGAACCGCCAGACCATCCAGCGCGATCAGCTGCGTAAGACCGGCATCCTTGGCCATGAAGGCCAAGCGGTCGGGCGGCAGATCGGCGGATAGCGGCAGATACGTCGCGCCCGCTTTCCAAATCCCCAGCACAGTCGCCGGCAGGGCGGCGGATCGCTCGGTCAAAACGCCAACCACGGAGCCGCGTACGACGCCGTTCTGGATCAGAGCACTGGCTAGAATATTCGCGTCGCGTTCGATCTCGGCATAGGTCCGTTGCGAAGTCTGGGTTAAGACGGCAGCATGGTCGCCCCGTCTATCGAGGCGCTGCTCGAACAGTTCGTGAAAGCGCAGCGGCGGCCGTTCGATCGACGGCCCGTATTCCCACTCTTCGAGTTGCGCGGCTTCTTGCGGCAGAGGCCGCGGCAGTGGCGCGTCCGCTCTTTCGACTTTCTCTGCCAGCCAATCAGCCCAGTCGGTCAGCGCAGCCAGCCAACGCTCGGCGGTATCGCGGCAGTAGATCGCCGCATTGACGTGCCACTGCAGCAGAAGCGTGCCATCGGGCTGGATCTCATGGCTCAGAACCATGTCTTCGCCGGGCGATGTCTCCCACAATTCATAAGCGGCACCACGGCGGCGCATCTGGCGCGCGGCGGCAGGCGGATTTTCCGTCACGGCGATATCGAAAACGGGGTATCGCGACGGATGCCGCGCCAGCGCGTACCGGTGGCGCTGGTTTTGATAGATGCGGGCGAAAGGATAGCGGGCGTGCGCCAGCGCCTCGGCGAGCCGCTTGCCGGTTTTGTCCAGGATGTCCGCGAATGCGGCCTCGTGCGGCACATGAACCGGTACCGGCAGCATATTGACGTAATAGCCGACCACCCGCGCATCGGCCGCAGTTTCGCGGATGGATGCGGTCGTCCCGATGATCACATCGGCATGGCCGATCCGCCGCTGTGCCTCGACTGCCAACAGGCTCAGCATCACGGCATGCAGACTGGTGTTGTGGGTACGCGCGAGGGACTTCAGGCGTTGGGCGATAACGGCGTCGAGCGAGACCTCGAACCGATGCATGCCCGGTGAGGCGGTCGCGGACCGTGCGGTGTCGAGCGGCGCTTCGTCAAACGCGGCATCGGGAAGGCCGGCCAGAAGATCATCCCAATAGCGCGCATCCTCTGCACATTCCGGTCCTGCGAGATAGGCCTGCTCGCGCGCAGCCGTGTCGGCAAAGTTTCCCGTCACATCCGGCAGCGCGTCGCCGTGCAGCAAACACTCCAATTCTGCCACAAGAATTCCGAGCGATTGTCCGTCGCCCACCGAATGATGCAGCGCCAGCCAGAAAATCTGCTCGTTCGTATTGGCGACCGTAACCAGACCGGTGTGCCACAGCGGAGCGGCCGTCATCGCGAACGAGGCTTGCTGACGCTGGCGGATGA
>JAHFQC010000078.1:0-3938 GCA_023259375.1 Alphaproteobacteria bacterium | reverse complement strand
GATGTTCTGTCAGGCTGGGTAGAAAACTCGAACGGAGCAGGACCCGATGGCGGCGGCGCAATGATGCGGCGGAGCGCGCCATCCATCACGAACGACGTGCGCAAGCTCACATGCCGCGCCACCAAGGCGGTCCATGCCGAGCGCCAAGCATCGAGCGGATATGCATCGACGATCCGGATCAGCGGAATCGTGAAAGCTCCGGTATCGAGACCCGCTGCTTCGGCGACCCAGAACTCGCGCTGGCCCTCGGTGGCGAGATCGCTTTTCGACAATGCGCCGGAGAGCGCAGGCGTGGATCCGGTCCGCAGCATGTCGGCGACGCGCGCGGAAAATCCGGACAGTGTCGGTGCCGCAAACAGATCGCGAGCCGGGATCGGCTGTTGCAAGTCCTGTGACAGCCGATGCGCCAGCGCGACCGCGAGCAGGCTGTTGCCGCCCAAAGCGAAGAAATTGTCTTCGCGGGCGACGGGTTCGCCGAGGAGACCGCTCCATACCGCTGCGATGCGGCGCTCCAACTCATCGCTTGGTGGGGTTTTGCCATCCCGATTTTTCGAAGTCTGTAAAAGCGCCAGCAACGCACCGCGATCGCGTTTGCCGTTCAGCATCAAAGGAAACGCAGTCACTTCCGTGAGCGATGCCGGGATCATGTGCAGCGGAAGCTGCGCGCCAAGATACGCCCGCCAGTTTTCTTCCTTCGGCATTGCTGCGTCCGGGCGAAGGCGGACGAAGGCGTGCAGCGCTTTGGTTTCGCTGGCCGCCGCCGCCATCAGCACCACGGCTTCGGCAATGGCGGGATGGCTCTGCAGCGTCCGCTCGATTTCACCGAGCTCGATGCGCTGGCCGTGCAGTTTCACTTGCGTGTCGATGCGGCCCTGCAGTTCGAGCCGGCCGTCAGCGCTCCAACGCGCCAGATCGCCCGTCCGATAGAAACGCCCGTCGGCCGTCTCGACAAAATGCTTTACGGTCAGGTCCGGGTTGTTAAGATAACCCGGCGCCACACCGACGCCGCTCAGCCACACCTCGCCCGTCGTTCCCGGCGGAACGCGCGTGCCGTCGTCGCGGCGGATCGAGATGCAGGTGTTGGAAATCGGGCGCCCAACCGTCAACGGACGATCATCCGCCGGATTCACCTTGCCCAGACTGACGATGATCGTGGCCTCGGTCGGACCGTAAGGATTCCAGAAATCGAGATAGGCGTGGGCGCGAGCATCGTCGTGGGTCGGCGCTTCGCCGCCACTGAGCAAAACCCGCAATCCGACGAAAGGCGTCTCTCGCGAGATACGCAAATAGGACGGCGCGTGAAAAGAAACGGTGACGCCTCTCTGCGTATAGGTTCGCTTCAGCGCCCAGGGATCGTCGCGCAGGGTGCGGGACACCGGCACGATCGCCGCGCCATTCACGAGCCCCAGCGTCAATTCCCAAACCGAGGCATCGAAGCTGGGCGTCGCCACAAACGCGACGCGATCCTCTGCAGTAATGCCGATCGCTTCGGCCGTTGACGACACCGGCATGCGGCAGGACCACGCCTTTGGGTGTTCCGGTCGTTCCCGAGGTGTAGATAATGAAAGCCGGATCTTGCGGTGCCCCGGTCACCTGCGGGCGCTCGGCAGAAATGTCCGGCGCATCGTCCGGACGCAGCACCTGCATCTGCGACAGAGCCGCGGGCACGGTCAGACCGTCAAGCGCCAGCACGATCTTCGCGCCCGCATCGCTGGCGATGAACGCCAGCCGTTCGGGCGGTTGTTCGACCGACAGCGGCAGATAAATCGCGCCGGCTTTCCAAACGCCGAGCACCGCCGCGGGCAGCGCAGGCGAGCATTCCGTCAGGACGGCAACAGCGTCTCCGCGCGTAATGCCAGCGCGGATGAGAAGTTGCGCAATGCGGTTGGCGGCCCGCTCTAGTGCTGCAAACGTCTGCCCGCCCGCGTCCGTAACCACGGCAAGCCGGTCGGAGTGTGCGTCCGCGATCGCTTCGATCAGTTCATGCACGCGTTTGTCCGGACGTTGCACTGACGGCCCGTTTTCCCATTGCGCGAGGGTGGCGATTTCATCCGGCCGCAGCACGGGAACAGGAGCATCGATCCGCGACGTATCTTCGGCCAGCCAGCGTGCCCACGCCGCGAACGACCGAAGCCATGCTTCGGCAGTTTCCTGCCGATAGACATCCGGATTCCAGACGAGGGCCAATTCCAGGCCGCCATCCGGCAGCGGCTCGTGGCTGAAAGCGAGGTCGAGACCGGCCGCAGGCGCGGTAACTTCGTTCGGCAGCACATAAGGAGAAAGCGAGAAATCCGTTTCGGCATTGCCGCAACTGCGCGACGGATTGGCCGTGAGCGAAATATCGAACAGCGATGTCCGGGCCTGTGACCGGGCTTCCGGGCGGCGTTGGCGGAATTCGCGATAGACGAGGCCGGACGGATAGGCAGCGTGCTCCAGAACTTCAGCCAGAATGGTCTGGGTGGAGCGGATAGAGGCGGCCAGCGTATCGGCTTCGCTGCCATGCAACGCCAGCGGCGGCAGGTTGACGAAATAACCCACCGCCGTTTCGGCCCAGGCCGGGCGCACCGACACGCTGGTGCCGACGAGAAGAGTGGATCGTCCGCTGCGCCGCCGGGCTTCTGTGGCCAGCAAGCTCATGAGAAGGGCGTGCAGACCGACTTGTTGGGCTTGTGCCAAACGGGACAGCGTCGCAACTGTCGCCGCATCGAGCCGTTCGACCAGGCGGACGGAGGACTTTCCGGATGGATAGGACGGGCGGCTGTGATCGGTGGGCAGTTCGCTGAAAACGTCTGTCGCAAGTCCGTCGAGCAAATCGCGCCAATAGCGGCCGTCGCGTTCGGCTTGCGGACATGCCAGATACGCTTTTTCCGTTTGTGCGGCGATCGCGGCGCCGTTGAGGCTTGGCGGTAGCGAACGGCCCAACAGCAGGGCATGCATTTCTTCCTGCAGAATGCGGGCGGAAACACCATCGGCTGCGGCATGGTGCACGGTGAACCAGAATAGCGTTTCACCACCGGTCAATCGTACCAAGCCCGCGCGGGCCAAAGGCGGCTCGGTGAGGGAGAACGGCACCGTTGTCTGTTGGACGATCAGGTGTTCGGCCTCGTCGGCATCAAGCCTGTCGTCGATGCGGAAGTCGGCGCCAGGATCGTCGACTGTCCGCCACCGGATCGTGCCGTCAACGCTGGCAAAACCCGTTCGCAGCGCCGGGTGGCGCGCCACGAGTTCGGTCCACGCCGCCCGCCAACGCTCCGGCGAAGGTGCATTGCCTTTGACCGACAACGCTCGGGTGATCTGCGCGTCGGTGGTGGCCAAGCCCAACGTCGCCGCGATCCAGAAATCTTCCTGTCCCTTGGTGGCGATCCCTTCGGTCTGCGCCGGGGTGGAAGGCATCGGAACGGGAGTTTGGGCGATCTTCTCGGCCACGGCCGCAACAGTCGGGTTCGTCAGAAGTGTGCGTGCGGCGACCGTGATACCTGATGTCTGTAGCTTCTGGCTGATTGCAATCGCCAAGAGGCTGGTGCCGCCCAAGGCAAAATAGTTGTCGTCGCGCAGAACCGGATGAATCCCCAGAACCGCTTCCCAGATTTCGGCGATCCGCTGCTCGCGTTCGCCCTGTGGCGCCTGTCCTTGCCGTTCATTGGCTTCCAGCGTCGCCGCGAGCGCCTCAACGGCTTGGCGGTCGGCTTTGCCCGCCGCATTGACCGGCATCGCGGTGAGTGTCTCGACCCGAGCCGGCAACATGTAGGACGGCAGGGTTTTCCCTAAAAACGTGTGCCAGTCTTCCAGCGGCTTCGGTTCGGACGTGCTTTCGACAAACGCGATCAGTCGGCCATCGTGCTGGACGACGAAGGCATGGCGGACATCGGGATAGTGCAACAAAGCATGTTCGATCTCTCCCAGCGAGACGGCCTGTCCCGAAACTTTGACCATGTCGC
>JAHFQC010000077.1 GCA_023259375.1 Alphaproteobacteria bacterium | reverse complement strand
GTGAACCATGCCTCAATTAATCGGAATCCCGAAAGAGACGTTTGCTGGCGAGAAGCGCGTAGCGATATCGCCGGACGTCGTAGAAAAACTGATCAAGCTCGGCTTTGCGGTGCAGGTGGAGACGGGGGCCGGGGACGGCGCCAGTTTCTTTGATGATGCGCTGGCGGCGGCCGGAGCGAAGATCGTCAGCGCCGGCGAGCTTTATGCGTCGAGCGACATCGTGTTCAGAGTGCGCGAGCCGGACCTTGGCGAGGTCGCCAAGCTGAAGGACGGCACGACACTGATCAGCTTTGTCTGGCCGGCGCAGAACCCGGACGTGATGAAGGCGCTTGCCGCCAAGAAGCTGACCGTGCTGGCGATGGACTGCGTGCCGCGCCTGTTGTCGCGGGCGCAGAAGATGGACGCTTTGACGTCCATGGCGGGCATCGGCGGCTATCGCGCGGTGATTGAGGCGGCGAACGCGTTCGGCCGCTATTTTAACGGCCAGATCACGGCCGCGGGCAAGATCCCGCCGGCCAAGGTGTTTATTGCCGGGGCCGGCGTCGCCGGTCTGGCGGCGATCGGTACGGCGGCCGGTCTTGGCGCCATCGTGCGCGCCAACGATACGCGCGCCGAGGTGGCCGATCAGGTCAAGTCGCTGGGCGGCGAGTTCGTCAAAGTCGACTACGAGGAAGAAGGCTCGGGCGGCGGCGGTTACGCCAAAGTGATGAGTGAAGGCTTCCAGAAGGCCCAGCGCGAGATGTACGCGAAACAGGCCAAGGACGTCGACATCATCATCACGACGGCGCTGATTCCGGGCAAGCCGGCACCGCGCCTGATCACCGCCGAGATGGTCGCCTCGATGAAGCCGGGTTCGGTGATCGTCGACATGGCGGCCGAGCGCGGCGGCAACTGCGAACTGACCGAGCCCGACAAGGCCGTGGTCAAGAACGGCGTCACCATCATCGGCTATACCGATCTGGCCTCGCGTCTGGCCAAGCAGTCTTCGACGCTTTACGCGACCAACCTGCTGCGCCTCACCGAAGAGTTGTGCAAGGCCAAGGACGGCCAGATCGTCGTCAACATGGAAGACGACGCCATCCGCGGTTTCACGGTGATCAAGGATGGTGACATCACCTGGCCGGCTCCGCCGCTGAAGCTACCAGCCCCGCCGCCGCCCAAGCCCGCGGCAGCCGCCGTGGTCAAGGAAGAACCGAAGAAGTCTGGCGCTGGCATGGCGATCATGGCGCTCGTTGCGGCGTGCCTGTTCGCGCTGATCGGGGCCACGGCGCCGACAGCGTTCATCGGGCACTTCACGGTGTTCGTGCTGGCGGTGTTCGTCGGCTACATGGTGGTGTGGAACGTCACCCCGGCGCTGCATACGCCGCTGATGAGCGTCACCAACGCGATCTCTTCGATCATCACCATCGGCGCCTTGTTGCAGGTTGCTCCGCCGGCCGCTCCTGGCCGTCCGGACTTCCTCATCCTCATCATTGCGGTGGTCGGCATCACGCTCACCTCGATCAACACCTTCGGCGGCTTCGCGGTGACGCGGCGCATGCTGATGATGTTCCACAAATAAGAGGGGACCGCAGCAATGAACCTTGCACATCCTGCAAATCTGACGACGGTCGCCTATATCGCGGCAACCATCCTGTTCATCCTCAGCCTTGGTGGGCTCTCCAACCCGGAGACCAGCCGGCGCGGCAACTGGTTCGGCATCATCGGCATGACGATTGCGGTCATCGCGACCGTGTTCGGCTTCCGCGGCAGCCTGACCGGTGACGTGCAGATCGTCGCCTTCCACGGCCTGCCGTGGATCGTCGGCGCGATGGCCATCGGCGGCACCATCGGCATCATCGCGGCCAAGACCGTGAAGATGACCCAGATGCCGGAACTGGTCGCCATCATGCACTCCCTGGTGGGTCTGGCAGCCTGCACCATCGGCTTTGCCAGCTTCATCGATACGACGCCGCTCGACGTTCCGGCGGCGGATCTGGCGGCCTCGGAGACCATCCACCTGATCGAGATCTATGTCGGCATCCTGATCGGTGCCGTCACCTTCTCGGGCTCGGTGATCGCGTTCGGCAAGCTGTCGGGCAAGATCGGCGGCAAGCCGGTGACCCTGCCGGGCCGCAACCTGATCAACCTCGCCGGTCTCGTCGTGGTGCTCTACTACGGCTATGTCTTCGTCGCCCAGGGCGGCATCCACGAACAAGCCCCGACAGTGCAGGTCCTGCTGCCGTTGATCGTGATGACTGTGATCGCGCTGTTGTTCGGCATCCACATGGTGATGGCGATCGGCGGTGCCGATATGCCGGTGGTGGTGTCGATGCTCAACTCCTACTCGGGGTGGGCGGCGGCGGCGACCGGCTTCATGCTGTCGAACGACCTTCTGATCGTGGTCGGCGCGCTGGTCGGCTCGTCGGGTGCGATCCTGTCGTACATCATGTGCCGGGCGATGAACCGCAAGTTCCTCGCCGTGATCTCCGGCGGCTTCGGCACCGGCGGCGGTGCGGCGGCCAAGAAGAAGGACGGCGAAGAGCCGCAAGGCGAAGTCAGCCCGATCAGCGCGCCCGAAACGGCGGAGCTGCTCAAGAACGCCAAGAACGTCATCATTGTGCCGGGCTACGGCATGGCGGTGGCCCAGGCGCAGCACACGGTCTACGAGATCACCAAGTTCCTGCGTGAGAAGGGCGTCAATGTCCGCTTCGGCATCCACCCGGTGGCGGGCCGCATGCCGGGCCACATGAACGTGCTCCTCGCCGAAGCCAAGGTGCCCTACGACATCGTGATGGAGATGGACGAGCTCAACGACGACTTCCCGGATACCGACGTGTCGATGGTCATCGGTGCCAACGACATCGTCAATCCGGCGGCCGAGGACGACCCCACCAGCCCGATCGCCGGCATGCCGGTGCTGCAGGTGTGGAAGGCCAAGACCTCGATCGTGATGAAGCGCTCGATGGCCTCCGGCTACGCCGGCGTCGACAATCCGCTGTTCTACAAGGAGAACAACCGGATGCTCTTCGGCGATGCCAAGAAAATGCTGGAAGAGGTGCTCACGGCCCTCAAGGCCTAAGGCACATCGTCATCCTAATGAAGGCCCCGCCGGAGCAATCCGGCGGGGTTTTTGTTTGGGCTCTATCTGGTCGCAATAACCGCAGCGTTCACCAAACGCCCGGCAGCAAGCGAAAACGCGTGCGCCCGGCATAGTCGCTGTAGCCGGCGAGTTCGGCCTGCAGAGTGCGGTCTTCGCGGGCGGTCCGCCACACGAACAGGGCAATGATCAGCACCACGGGGACCAATGCCCAGCCCGAGCCCAGCATCAGGGCGGTGCCCGGCAGGCCGATCACTGTGCCGAGATACATCGGATGGCGCACCAGACGATAAGGACCGCTGGAGATGACCGTTTGCCCTTCCTGGATGCGCACCGTGGTTTCGGCATGACGGTTGACGATCATGGTCCAGGTGCCGAAGGCCGAACTCAATACGAATAGGGCGATGCCGGGATAAAGCGTCCAACCGGGCAGCGGCGCCCACAAGAAGTTCGCGCCGTCGAGACCGGCCAGCAGCGGATAGGCCGCGATGAGCGGCAGGAACAAGCCGTAAAACAAGCGGTCGAACGGCTTGGTATCTTTGCGCAGTCCCTTCGCGCGCGCCGCCAGCAGTCCGGGATTGGCGAGTTCCACGATGAGGCTGCCGGCCACCGACACGCCGACGAACACTGCCGCATAGATCCAGCCGCGCACCCAATCGATGCGCCAGGCGCCGAGAAATGCCAGCGCGGCGTAGACGGAGGAACCGACAGCCGTCTTCACAAGCCGGGCCAGGATTGATGCGGTCGAGGTCATGGTGATGTCGCGCGTGAATCTGCGTTCGCAACTATAATGTTCGCGGCTTGCGGGTATGCGGTACAACTTGTCCCTGGCACCTCACACTTGCGTGTTTTCCCTGTCACCGGTGTGAATTCTCCGGCAATCAACATGGCACTATTGCGACGAACTTCAATTCGCGCATGTTTGCCAGCCGTTTGGCGTGCAGTTTCACATCATGCCAAGGCGGAGGCGGGCAGGATTTATATTTTTGCGCACCTTGTGGCCGCATTGCGAACGTCGGTAAACTTGCCGGTAGCAAAGTGACGGGCCTGATCCACGTCTAACACGCACGTAGGATTGGCAACCCGTCCGCCGGGAAGGCCAGGAACACCCCACGTCGTGTGTACCATCAGAGAGGCGCGGCTGCCGGACGACAAGCCGATGATCCTCGACTTCATCGTGGCGCTTCAGCGCTATGAATCGTCTCTCGAACCCAATCACCTTATCGATCACGTCAAAGCCGAAGAATACTTCGACTGGCTCCTTGAGCGGAATGGCGCGATCTTCATGGCCGACGACGCTGCAGGCCACAGCATCGGCTGGGCCGTGGTCTACGAAGAGCAGACCGAAGCCTTCATCCGCGCCGACGAGCGCGCTTTCGCTTACCTCGCTGAACTCTATGTCGCCGAAACCGGGCGCGGTGCCGGTGCGGGCACGGCCTTGATCAAGGCCTGCGAGCACTGGGCGGTCACGCACGGTTTTGCTTCGATGCGCATCGATCTTCTGGCGCGCAATCAGGGTGCGGCGCACGCCTATGCCAAGGCCGGCTACATGCCTTATTGCCAGGAAGTGAAGAAGCGTCTGACGCCGCTGACCGAAGAGATCAACGACGCGCAAAACCTCGTTCCGCTGAAATTCATGCCCGCCAAGCGTTTGCCTCTGTCGGCGGCGTGACGGGTCTTTTTCTGGCCTTCGTGCTCTCCGCCTGAAAGCAGGGCGCAGTCGCAATCTGCCGGTGTGATCCGTTCTAGGATCGCCGCCGTGGAT
The DNA here is from genome assembly GCA_023259375.1 of Alphaproteobacteria bacterium. Classification (GTDB taxonomy): domain Bacteria; phylum Pseudomonadota; class Alphaproteobacteria; order Micropepsales; family Micropepsaceae; genus Rhizomicrobium. The sequence continues at coordinate 21,976 of JAHFQC010000077.1, read as the reverse complement.
TCGAGCGGAGGGCATCATGCGTATTGCACTCGTCGCGGTGCTGGTCGCGGGCGTTGTTCCGGCTATGGCGCAGGGCATCGGCGGGTCGACGCAGCAGACGACCACGACAACCCAGACCACCACGACCAAATCGCAAAGCGGCGACACCACCACGACAACGACGACCTCGCACAGTGAGACAACGTCCTCCGGCGGCGGGTTCTCGCTCGGCAATCCGTTTGCCCGGCCGTCCGATGCTCCGGCGCCGACCTATGAGAGCCTCGGCGGTTCCTGGAAGATCGGCGAAGCGGCCGGTACCAAGACCTGCGACCTGACGCTGGAGCCCAAGAAGTTCATCTCCAGCTACAGCGCCAGCACCGGTATCGGCTGCCCCGAAGGGTTGTTCGGGGTGTCGAGTTGGATGCTGTTGGGCGACGAGGTCCGGCTGATGAGCCCGGGCGGGTCGGTGCTGGCCAGACTGCATCCTGGGCCGAACGGGCGCTGGCGTGGCCGGACCGAGCAAGGGCTCGAGGTCTTCATGGTGCGCGACTGAGCCATCCCCAGCGCCGCGAAGGCGGTTCTGACCAGTGCTTGGGTCTTGCTAGTGGTTTGAAGTGGGGCCGGCTTTGCAGGGCAGGTCTCCTCCTGGCGCGCGGCTCGGGTGCTGGCCAGGGCGGACCGGCCCCGGTATCCTTGCGTCAAATAGATACGAGGCAAGCCATGATCACCGTTCGCCCGGCGAGGCTGCCGGACGACAAACCGGCCATTTTGCGGTTCATCGACGGACTGCAACGCTATGAAGCCGAATTCGAATCCGACCGCCGGCTGGATCCGACCTATCCCGAAGACCAGTTTGCCGCGGTTCAGAAGCAGGCCGAAAACGGGGTTTTCCTGATCGCGGAGATGGACGGCGAGGCGGTCGGCTGGGCGGCCATCTATGAGCACACCGCTCCGACCTATGTGGTCGAGGAGGAGCGGCGCTGCGCCGTCATCTGCGAGGCCTATGTCGAAGAGGCGGTGCGCGGCCAGGGCGCCGGGCGGGCGCTGTTGTCGGCCTGCGAGGCCTGGGCGCGGGGGCGGGGACTGCCGGTCATCCATATTGGCCATTTGTCGCAGAACGAGCGCGCAGCCCTGGTCTACGAGAAAGCTGGTTTTGCGCCTTACGTGCAACTGCTGCGCAAGAAGCTGCACTGAGGTTCTCCCTCTGTTCCCCGCCGGGGGCGGTTCTCCTTAAATCCGAGAAATCTTTGCGGGTGAGACGGTTAAGGCGGTGATCTGTCCGAGCCGGAGGGGTGGAACCGCATCCCGTTTGGCGATATGAACCTCACCGCTTGTTTTTTGCGCGCAGCGAAAGGTCCGTCCGGTGTCCGATACAACAGATTTCTGCCCGAACTGCGGAACGCGTTTGGAGCCCACCGCAACGGCGTGTCCGGAATGCGGCACCGCTGTGCATGGCGCTCCGCCCGCACCCGGGCCCACGGGCGTCGCTGCGGTCACGCATAGCCTCAAGAAAAGGCCGGGTCTTTGGATCGGCGGCGTTGTGGTTGTGGCCGTGGCTGGGCTGGCGTTCTTTGGCGGCATCTTGGGACCGAGCGGCAAGACGGTCTGCACCGCCACCCTCAATCAAGCCCGCGAATTCGGCGTGATTTCGCCGTCGGCGGTGCTCGAAGCCACTTCCGCCAAATCGACCGATGTGAAGAACCGCAAGTCCTGCACCGCCAAAGTGGGCGAGGAGAGCTACACGCTCACGGCCGACATCAAGACCGTCGACAACGAGCACAAGGCTTGCCGCGACTACCTCAAGCAGGCGGGATGCGTCGCGCTCTACAGCGTCGCGCGGGCTGACGGCACCACCACCTATCAGGTGCGCGAGATTCCGCCGAACGACACCGACGAAGCGCTGGCCAAGGAAGGCGTGCTCGGAATTCCGCCGGCCGGAACTCGCACCGGCGGCGGCAGCGAAACCGCACCTGGCGGCCTCGATTCCGACACCGCGGTCGACAATTCCGGCGGCATGCAGACTGCTCCGGCGCAGGCGCCGCAGCAGAGCGCTCCCGCTCAGGGCGGCCCCGCTCAGGGTGGCCCCGATCAGGGTGGAATGCCGGAGTAACCGGAGCGCTTCGGGCGCGCCTATAACGACATAAGTCCGGCCATTTTGCAGACCGTACGCCATTCGGCAGCCGTGACCGGCTGCACGCTGAGCCGCGAGTTCTTCACCAGCACCATGTCCTTGAGGGCGGGCGTCGCTTTGATCTCGGCGAGCGTGACCGGCGTCGGTGCCGCGTGCACCGCCTTGACGTCGACGAGACCGAACTTGCCGGTTTCATCGGTCGGATCGGGGCGATAAAGCCCGATCACCTCGACAATGCCGACGATCCGTTTCTCGTCGCCCGAATGGTAGAAGAAGCCGAGATCGCCTTTCGCCATCGCCTTCATGTGATTGGCGGCTTGGTAATTGCGCACGCCGCTCCAGGGTTCGCCTTTGGCGCCCTTCTTGACCTGCTGGTCCCACGACCAGGTCGAGGCCTCGGTCTTGAACAGCCAGTATGCCATCAGAGTTTGGCCTCGATCGGGTTGAAGGTCGGCTTCCACGGCCGGATGTCGGAGGTCGCGAACAGCCCCGCTTTCACATACGGATCGGAAGCGTGCCACGCCTTGGCGGTTTCGAGGTCGGGCGCTTCGACGATCATCATGCTGCCGCGCATGTCGCCGTTGTCGTCGAGGAATGGTCCGCCAAGCCGGATGCGTCCGGTATCGCGGGCAAAGGCGAGATGCGCTTCACGGACCGACAGGCGCAAGGCCAGCGAGTCGGGTTTGTCGAGGGCGGTGAGTACGAACAGCATCGGGCCTCCTATTCGGGTTCGATTATTCGGGCTTGAGCGGGCGGCTCATCAACCGGCCGATAGATTGGTCGAGCGGCAAGGTGCCGTCGAGTACGCTGGCCATGGTTTCGGCAATCGGCAGCTCGATGCCTTCGGCGCGGGCCCGCGTGACCAAGGCGGGCGCGGTTTCGACGCCTTCGGCCAATGGCTGTCCCGGCTGGCGCAGCGCAGCAATGGCGCGGCCGCGGCCGACATCCATGCCGAAATGGAAATTGCGCGAGTTCGGGCTGGTCGCCGTCAGCACCAGATCGCCGAGGCCGGACAGGCCCATCAGCGTCTCGGCGCGGGCGCCGAGTTTGACGCCGAGCCGGGTTAGTTCGGCAAACGAGCGAGCGATGAGCGCAGCGCGGGCGCTTTCGCCGAGACCCATGCCGTCGACGATACCGCAGGCGATGGCGTAGACGTTCTTGGCCGCGCCGCCGAGCGCGACGCCGACCAGATCATCGCTGGCATAAGGGCGGAAGGTGGCGTGGCTGAGGCTCGCTTGCAGCCGTCCGGCGATGCTGCCGTGCGCGGCGATGGTGACCGCGGTCGGCAGGCCTTTGGCGGCGTCGTGCGCAAAAGACGGGCCCGACAGGATCGCCGGTTCGCAGGCGCCCGCCGCTTCGGCGAGGACCTCGTAGACCAGTTTGCCGGTGCCGCGCTCAATGCCTTTGGCGCAAACGACCAGCGGCGTGCCGGGGCGCGCGACGTTGGCCAAGGCGGTAAGCGTGGTGCGCAGATGCTGGGCGGGGGTCACGACCAGCAGCGCCTCGGCAGCGGCGGCGGTGGCCAGATCGCCGGTTCCGGTGATGGTGTCCGGCAGCGGCACGCCGGGCAGGAACAGCGGATTTTGGTGATCGCGGGCGATCGCCTCGACCACCTCCGGCTCGCGCGCCCACAACCGCACGGCGCAGCCGGCACGAGCGGCGGTGAGGGCCAACGAGGTACCCCAAGCGCCGGCGCCGATCACCCCGATGGTGCCGTGAGGTGCCGTCTCTGCCATAGTGTGTCTCCCGAAACCGCGTCTCTTAACCCGAGTCGCGGACTTGGCCGTGAGTCTAGCGCCTGAGTGTCGGCAACGTTAAGGACCTCTCACCCTAGCTTCCGCCGCAATCGGGTACTATCAGGAAGACATGCGCCGTTTCGTTCAAATACTTGCCCTGGCTGCCGCCGCGGTCGTTGCGACCGGAGCCGGACAGCCGCCGCCCGCTCGCCACATCGAATACAGCGAGGCCGACCGCGCCGATCTCGACAAGGTCAGCGCCTATCTCAACGGTATCCGCTCGCTCGAGGGCGGATTCGTTCAGGTCGGACCCAACGGGCAGATCGATCAAGGCAAGTTCTATCTCGTCAAGCCGGGCAAGCTGCGGTTCGAATATCAGCCGCCGAGCCCGTTGCTGGTGGTTTGCGACGGCCGTACCTTCGCGGTGTTCAACAGGAAGATGAAGACGGTCGACCGTTATCCGCTGGCGTCGATCCCGCTCGACGTCCTGCTGGGCGAGAATGTCGACCTCAAGAAGGACGGTTCCGTCGTCAAACTGCAGCGCCAGCCCGGCACGCTGGTGATCGAGGCGCGCACGTCGAAGAACCGCGGCAAGGCGAACATCGCCATTACATTCACCTATCCGGAGCTGGAGCTGCGGCAGTGGACGGTGATCGACGACCAGGGCCTGCCGACCACGGTGGCATTGCGCAATCTGCAACCCGGCACCAATCCGGACCCGTCGCTGTTCGTACTGCGTGACGCCAAAGGTGTCGGCGCCAAGACACGGGACTGACGCGATGCGCCGCCGGGTCGGGCTGATCTCTGATCGCCGTATGCTCGACGGACACGCTGCTCATCTGGTGCTGGAGCCATATATCACCGCGGTGCGCGACGGCGCCGATGCCGTGCCGCTGCTGCTGCCGGTGCTCGATCCGCCGCTCGATCCCGCCGACGTGTTCAGTGCCGTCGATGGCCTGTTGTTTACCGGGTCGCCCTCGAATGTGGCGCCGCAGTTCTATGGCGGATCGCCGGCGCGCGAGCCGAAAAACCAAGACCTTCATCGCGATCAGTTTGCGCTGCCGCTGATCCGTGCCGCACTCGCGGCCGGTGTGCCGTGCCTTGCCATTTGCCGCGGCATTCAGGAACTGAACGTGGCGCTGGGCGGCACGCTTTTTCAGCATGTGCACGAAGTGCCGGGGCGCATCGATCATCGCGAACGCCCGCGTGATCCCGTCGAGGTCCAGTATGGACCGGCGCATGAAGTGGTCGTCGCCGATGGTGGTGTTTTGGCCCGGCTGACGCCCGAGCGCCGATTCGTTGTGAACTCGGTGCATGGCCAGGGCATCGATCGGCTGGCGTCCGCCTTGCGCGTCGAAGCTTCCGCCCCGGACGGTCAGATCGAGGCGGTGTCGCTTACCGAGCCGCGCGGTTTCCTGCTCGGAGTGCAATGGCACCCCGAATGGCGTTGGGCGGAGCACCCGGTGTCGCGCGCCATTTGGACGGCGTTTGCCGAAGCCCTCGACGCCGTCGCGTGAGGAACTTTGGATATCTCAAAGGCTCCTGTCGCACCGGTGCAGGTTCGCAACAGAGCAACCTGCCGATCCGCTTGGCAATTGGTGTGCCTGTGGCTGATTTACCTCTGTCATTTAAAAAAGCTTCACGTAAGCCTTTGGATCGGAAAATAGTTGCAAAGTGTGGCCTATTTGCATATGATCTTGGTGTGAAGAGAGAGTGTTCGGCACGCACTGCCCCCCCGCTCGCAAGCCGAGCCGCTCTTCACACAAGCGGTGTCGGTCATCCCCTCCCGGCACTAGCGCGTAACGGCGCAAACGACGCCCGGCTGGCCCCCCAGCCGGGCGTTTTCTCTTTCCCAGAAGTCAAAGCTGGAACGGGCTGCGATGCGGCTTGTCGAAGATGCCTTTGTGGCTGTCGGCGAGTCCGCGGGCGGACAACCAGTGCTCGAGAGCCGTGGGGTCGTAAACCTCTCGGACCCAGGTCGCGAGCGGCTGGCCGGCCGCGTCCTCGTCGGCAAACGCGAGAAACGGCTTCAGCCAATACTGGCCCGCTTTCGGCTTGTGGCCATAGCGCGGATCGAATTGCGCTTTGGCCGCCGCCATTGCTGCCCAGCCGTCGCGATGAACGAGATAGAGGGCACAAGCAAACGCCGTGCGGTCGTGTCCGCCTGAGCACTTCATCAGGAACGGGCGCGGCGCGGTCTCGAACGCCTCGATCAGCGTCGCCAGCATGGCCCGGGTCGGCAGGTGGCGGGAATCGAGCTGGGCATCGATATGACGGGCCCCAAGCCGCTCGCAGACGGTCCGCTCATAGCGGTACCAGCTAAGGTCGCTGTTCTCGCCCCGGAGATTGACGATCGCCTTGAGGCTGTGGCGGGTCATCAGCCCTTCGAGGCCGCCGAAAAAGGCCTGTGACGAACGCGCCGCTTCGCCTTCGCGAACCCAATGAAAGTTGTACAAGGTGTCGGTGAGAGGCATGTTCGGCGCCGGATCAGGGAGGATTGCCATGCAGCTTAGCAGAAAAACGCTGACCGCTCGTTGGGCGTGGACCACGGCCGCGGCAATCGTCGTTTTCGTGATCCTGAACCTGCTCGATTCCGCGCTGAAGGCCAAGACCGGCTACGGCACCGTCAGTCTGCAAGGGGTGGGCTCGGGCTGGGGCATTCGCGTCATCGTCGATCACTGGACGAGCCCGCCCGATGCGACCATGGCCGGTTTCCTGCTCGGCCTCGATTTCCTCTTCATCCCGCTCTACGCCGCGGCGCTGTTCTACGGCGCGATGGCGGCTGTCGACCGTTTTGCAGCGCCGGGCGGACGGCTCGCGCGGATTCTGACCCTGCTGGCCTTGGCGCCGGTCGGCGCGGCGATCTGCGATGTGATCGAAAATGTGCTGCAGATCTACATGCTGACCCACGCTTCGACCGATACGATGGCCTCGTTCGCGCTCGAAGCCACCGCCGCCAAATGGCTCGGCATCTTGATCGGCGTGCTGCTGTCGCTGGCCGCGCTGGTCGGGCGGATTATCAAGAAGCGGGTTTAGCGCAGCACGCGGTAAAGCCTGAACTCAGCGGGTCCGTTTTTCAGCGGTACCGGTTTCAGCCAGCGTGGATGGCGCCCCACCGCGATCTCGCCGCCGAAACCGGGCCAGTTGTCGGACCGGCAGACGAGGACGTGCGAAATCCCGCGCCGTGTGGCGACCTCGCGGGCGGCCGCTTCATCGCCATGCAGGAACGCGGCGGTGTCTTTCAACGCCGGCAGCATCTCATAAGGACCGGCGATGATACGCGCATCGGTCCGCCAAAGGATTTCGGGTCCGTGGTCCAGCGGCGCCATGACGATGGCGTTAGCGGGAAGGCTTTGCTGCAGCACGCGGATGGCGCCGTTCCAATTGCACGCTGCCTGCGGATGGGTGTCGAACTGCTCGGCGCCTTGCGCCGTCTGGGTTGCGATGGTGGGCAACACCTGCAGCAGCAACGCGGCGCCGAGCGCAAACGTGCGCACCGGCAGGCGCGTAGTGCCGATACGCTCGGCGACGTCGCTTTGCATGATTGCGATGGTCGTCAGCGTCCACGGCAGCAGCATCACGATCTGCGTTTCGCCCGACCAACGAATCTGGAACAGCGCCAGTCCGCCGAACAGTATGAAGCCGAGCAGCGACAACGCCATCATTGGCTTGTAGGCGTCGGGTCCGCGGACAAGTCGGCGGATCACCAGCGGCAACGCCAATAGCGGTGCCGTCATCTGGGCGAGGAACGCCGCCAATCCGGACCAACTCGCTTTCGCCAGCGGCTGCAACTCGCCGATCTGTTCGTGCCAAGCCACGATCACCGGATCGAGATGCGGCCACGGCCCGAGGAAAAAATCGGGATACGCCGCCGCCATCACGCCGGCTGCGAATATCAGCGCGCCTGCGAGTGCCGTGAACTTGCGCCCCAGTCCGGCGAGAAGCCCGTGCGCGTCCGCAACTGCGACGGCCGCAATACCGGCCGTGCCGCATGTCAGCGCCAGCACATGCGCAATGGAGGCGCGATCGTAAGCAGGCTCAATCAGGAAACGGCCGCCCTCCCAGATGAGCCATGCCAGCACGGTAATCGTGGCCGCGCCGAGATAGAGCGCCAGTGCGCGAAGCGTGTTGCGGCGATAGAAGAGCCACGCCAGCGTCAATGCCGATGACAACAGAAGGATGGTCAGCAAGGCTTCGACGGAGGTCGCCAATTGCAATCCACCCATCACACCGGCGGCTATCGCCCAGCGCGGACCAGCGCGGCCGTCGAACAGGGCGTAGGCCCAGGCCAGTTGCGCCAGCAACAATCCCAATACCAAGCTTTGATGATCGGGCCGCCCGGCGATGAACGAGCCTGCGAGTTGCGGCTGGGTGAAAATCAAGACCGTCAGCCACAGGAACGCCGGTCCGGCGATACGCGGCCGGACACCCCAGGCATAAACCGCCAGCGCCGCCACCAGCAGCAGCGGACTGAGCGCGCTGCCCCAGACATAGAGTGCGGTATGGGCATCGAGCCCCAGCGCCTTCAGCGGCGCCGCGCCCGCGACCAGCAGAAGGTCGAACACCGCGGTCCAATGAATGCTGTAGCCGAACGGGGCGTTGATGCGCGGATCGATGGTGTCATGCCAGCCGCCCTCGGTCATCAGCCGCAAGGCCCGCTGCAGATGCATGTAGCAGTCCGGATCGAACAGGACGCCGTCCAGAACCGCGTTGTTGCCGCCAGCCAGCAGCACGGCAAATACGAGAGCGGCGGCATAAAAGCCGGTACGGGGCAGAGACCAGTGCATGGACTTACGTTCGGAAAATCATGCTTAAGAAGCTCTTAACCAAGCGTTCCTTAACGCGTCTGCGCCGACAATAGCTGCCGTGAGTTTCTCTGGGCTATCCGCGTGCTGTCCTTTCTTCTCCGTGACGAATTCCTGACGCGCGAGCGGGTGCGGCTGTGGTCGCTGGGCATGCTCCTGACGGCTGTGGTGGTGGTGGTCGGCCTTTTCGCGACGTCCCACGGTTTGAACGACCTCAAGGGCCGTCCGATCGGCACCGATTTCTCCGACGTTTACGCGGCGGGGCAGTTGGCGCGCGATGGCGCTCCGGAAAAGGCCTACGACCCGGCCGTCCATTATCGCCAGGAGCAGGCGATCTTCGGTCAGGACACACCGTTCTACGGCTGGCATTACCCGCCGTTTTTCCTGGTCCTTGCGTCAGCGCTGTCGGCGCTTCCGTATCTCGTTGCGCTTGGGCTTTGGCAGCTTCTGACTTTCGCGGCGTATTTTTTGGCGATGCGGGCGCTGTTGCGGAACGGCCCATCACCGGAAGCGGTTCGCGATCCGGTTTGGCTGCTCGTTGCCGTCGGCTTTCCGGCGGTGCTGGTGAATCTGCTTCACGGCCAGAACGGCTTTCTCACCACGGCCCTGCTGGCGGGCGGTTTGGCTTTGTTGGACCGGCGCCCGATCGTGGCCGGCGTTTTGCTCGGCCTGATGGCCTACAAGCCCCAATTCGGCGTACTGATCCCGCTGGCGCTGGCAGCGGGCGGCAAGTGGCGGACGTTCGGCGCGGCAACAGCGACCGTGCTTGGACTGATCGCGTTGGCAACGCTGTCGTTCGGCGTCGAGATCTGGCCGGCGTTCCTCGCCTCCGGTCATTTCAGCCGGACGGTGGTGCTGGAGGCCGGCGGCACAGGCTTTGAGAAAATTCAGAGTGTGTTTTCGGCTGTCCGCTTCATCGGCGGGCCGGTCGGCTTGGCCTATGGCGCGCAAGCGTTTGCGGCCGTGGCTGTTGCGGCCCTCATCATCTATCTGTGGCGGAGTTCTGCGAATTCGGCCGTGAAGGGCGCCGCGCTTTGTCTCGGCACGCTGTTCGCGACCCCTTACAGCCTCGATTACGACCTGATGCTGCTGGCGCCCGCGATTGCGCTTTTGGCCAGCGACGGCCGCGCCCGCGGCTTTCGGAAGGGCGAACTGCTGCTCCTCAGCGGACTCTGGATATTGCCCGCGGGCGCCCGCGCCTTGGCCAGCGGTACCCATATTGTTATCGCCCCCGTGTTGATTGCGATGGCGCTGGTCTTCGCTTGGCGCCGGGCTGATTCGCGTTTTGAACGCTTCTAAAAAAGTTTGCGTCGCGAAATTCGGCTGCTATTGTTCCCGCCGTTCCCGCCGAGCGAGATCTCATGAACATCCACGAATATCAAGCCAAAGACATCCTGCGCCTTTACGGCGCGCCGGTTCCGTCAGGGAGGGCTGCATTCAGCGCCGAAGAGGCGGTCCATGCCGCCAAATCGCTGCCCGGACCGGTATGGGTGGTGAAGGCGCAGATACATGCCGGCGGCCGCGGCAAAGGCGGCGGCGTCAAGGTGGTGAAGTCGCTGGAGGATGTCGAGAAGGAGGCCCGGCGCATGCTGGGCATGACCCTCGTCACCCATCAGACCGGTCCGGCGGGCCGCGAAGTGCGGCGCCTCTATATCGAAGACGGCTCGGCAATCGCGCGCGAACTCTATCTCTCGGCGCTGGTCGATCGCGCCACCTCGCATGTGTCCTTCATCGTCTCGACCGAAGGCGGCATGGACATCGAAGAGGTGGCCAAGAACACGCCGGACAAGATCCACACTTTCTCGATCGATCCGGCGGTGGGCTATTCGCCGTTCCTCGGCGTGCAGATCGCGGTGGCGCTGAAACTCGAAGGCGGACAAATCCGGCAGTGCGTGTCGCTGGTGAAGAGCCTTTACGACGCCTTCATCGCCAAGGACATGAGCCTTCTCGAAATCAATCCGCTGGTGGTCACCAAGGAAGGCAAGCTCGTCTGTCTCGATGCCAAGATGAATTTCGACGATAACGCGCTCTATCGCCATCGCGACGTGATGGAATTGCGCGATTTCGGCGAAGAAGAGCCGACCGAAATCGAAGCCTCGCGCTACGATCTTTCCTATATCAAGCTCGACGGCTCGATCGGCTGCATGGTCAACGGCGCCGGACTTGCCATGGCGACGATGGACATCATCAAGCTCTACGGCGGCGAACCGGCCAACTTCCTCGACGTCGGCGGCGGCGCCACCAAGGAAAAAGTCACCGCGGCGTTCAAGATCATTCTTTCCGACGCCAATGTGAAAGGCATTCTGGTCAACATCTTCGGCGGCATCATGAAGTGCGATATCATCGCCGAAGGCATCGTTGCCGCCGCCAAGGAAGTGCATTTGTCGGTGCCGCTGGTGGTGCGGCTCGAAGGCACCAATGTCGACAAGGGCAAGGAGATCCTGGCGAACTCGGGCCTGCCGATCATTTCCGGCGATGATCTCGCCGACGGCGCCCAGAAGATCGTCAAGGCAGTACAACAGGCCGCGTAAAACCCCGGGGGCGGGGCGGCCAAAGGGGGGGAGATGCGTAAAGGTCTGATCGGATGTTTGTTGTTCGTCGCGCTGAGCGTGCCGGCTGCTTATGCGGGGCCGTCGTTCGATTGGTTCGACAAAGTCTGCGTCGCTTCGCAAGCCGATCCGGCCAAGGCGCTGGCGATCGCCGACGCGGCCGGCTGGATGCCGGTACCGCAGTCGCTGATGGCCGAGTTGTCGAAAAAAGACGAATTCCGCAACGTCCAGGGCCGGATGCGTTCCGATGCGAGCGGTCTGCAGCTGATGATCGTTGGCAGCGGCGCGTTTCCGATTGCGCCCAATCTCGTCGTCCCCATTTGCGGGCTGGGGGTGATGGCCGATCCGCCCGAGTCGATGGCGGCGGAGGCCGAAACTTTTGCGGCGGTGCCGGACTACAAGGGCAATGGCAGGAACAAGGGCAAAATGTGGATCTGGCATCTCGACAACGGCCAGCACCGTCCGATCAATTACGGTTTGAGCGATGCCGAAAACCGGGAACTGCTGGCGCATGGCGATGTTCAGCTTCTGGTGCTGTTCGCCGGAGGCAAGATGAACATGCTGCTGCTGGCCGCGCCCACCAGCACGCCGAAATAGCAAAACCAACGGAGTCCTGACGATGTCCATTCTCGTCGACAAGAATACGCGCGTTATCTGCCAGGGCTTCACCGGCAATCAAGGCACGTTCCATTCCGAACAGGCGATTGCCTACGGCACCAAAATGGTCGGCGGCACTTCGCCGGGCAAGGGCGGCACCAAGCATCTCGGTCTGCCGGTGTTCGACACCGTGCGCGAAGCGCGCGAGGCGACGGGCGCCGATGCGACGGTGATTTACGTCCCGCCGCCATACGCAGCCGATGCGATCCTCGAAGCCATCGATGCCGAAATTCCGCTGATCGTCTGCATCACCGAAGGCATTCCGGTGCTCGATATGGTCAAGGTCAAGCGCGTGCTGACCGGCTCCAAGTCGCGGCTGATCGGACCCAATTGTCCGGGCGTCATCACCCCCGGCGAATGCAAGATCGGCATCATGCCGGGGCACATCCATCGCCGCGGCTCGGTCGGTATCGTGTCGCGCTCTGGCACGCTCACCTATGAGGCGGTGGCGCAGACGACCGCGGTCGGGCTCGGCCAGTCGACCTGCGTCGGCATCGGCGGCGATCCGGTCAAAGGCACCGAGCACATCGACGTTTTGGAAATGCTGCTGGCCGATCCGGAAACCGAAAGCATCGTCATGATCGGCGAAATCGGCGGTACGGCGGAAGAGGACGCGGCCGATTTCATCAAGCATTCGAAGGTGAAAAAGCCGATGGTCGGCTTCATTGCCGGCGTCACCGCGCCTCCGGGCCGCCGCATGGGCCATGCCGGCGCCATCATCTCGGGCGGCAAAGGCGGTGCGGACTCCAAGATCGAAGCGATGAAGTCCGCCGGCATCCGCGTCTCCCCCAACCCGGCCGCGCTGGGCACTACGATGATGGCTCTGCTCAGCGGCAATTGAGCGCGGGAACGGTACGCAGATCCGATTGTTGCCCTCACCACTTGTCCATTACGCTTGCGGCACAAGTGGAAATGGGGGGTAAACATGTCCAGTTGTCTTCGGAATATCGCGTTTGTGGTGATGGCGTTCGCCGCGGTGCCCGCGTCGGGCGCGATGGCTGCCGGCACGAATACGTACGCTACGCTGCACGCCAGCGAGCCGGCGATTGCCGACGGCCAGGGCCGCATCTATTTCTACCGCGAGAGCGGACTGTTCGGACTTACGATTCAGCCTACGATCTATATCGACGGTGTCACGACGGGCGGCAGTTCCAAGCCCGGCGACTACTTTTATGTCGACAAGCCGGCTGGCACCTATCTCGTCAGCACTACCACGGAGAAGAAGAATTCGGTTTCCGTCACCGTGGTTGCTGGTCAGCCGGTCTATGTGAAAACGAGCGTGTCGATGGGCTTCTTGGTCGGCCACGTTTCGCCCGAAGTCATCGCGCCCTCAACTGCCGAGGCCGAGATCAAGAGTTGCGATTACACGCCGCCGAAGACGGCACCGGCTGCCGCTACGCCGAGTGCGCCGGCAGGGGTACCAGCTGCGGCACCAGCAGCTGCGCCCGCAACGGCCCCTGCTGCGGCCCCTGCTGCGGCACCGGCTCCGGCCAGCGATAGCGCCGCGGCAGCAACGCCGCCCAAGCCTTAATCATCTCGGGCGCCACTATCCTGGACGCGCCTTTGAAAAAACTTGGTGCGTCCAGGAACCGCTCTGAATCGGATAGATGTCGAACTAGTTCTGCGCGCCTTTTGATTTGCGCTATAGGCTACGCGTGGGATGGCTTGTCTTTGCTCTCGACCAGCCCCCGGATCCACTTCTGCATCGGTTTTTCGTAGTAGCGGTACGACAGCGACGCGAGCACCAGCAGTACCGCGTAGAACGCCAGCATTGCCCACCAGTGCATGAAGAACATCGGCGTCAAACCGAGCGTCAGCCCGGTCAGCGCGCACGCCGTCTGCAGCGGGAAATGCAGCATGTAGACGGAATAGGAGATGTCGCCGAGATAGGTCGTCTTCTTGTAGAAGCGCGGGAACAGGTTGAGGACGCTTTCGCTCAACGCCAGCGCGGTCACGGTCAGCGGCACGGCGGTGAGAATATAGGCGATGTGGAAATAGACGTTGGTGTAGTCGGGGTCATACCAGTCGTCGGGCAACTGATCGGTGATCCACTCGATCGCCTGATGCATCGGGCCGAATTCGATCTCGATCACCACGAGAACCCACACCGCAAGGCACAGAACGCCGATCGCTTGCGAAACCCGCCGTGCCGATTTCAAGGTGCGGATTTTCTCGACCGCGAAATAGCAGACGCCGCCGAAGAAGAAGCCCATCATCCCGCGGCCGATCATCTGGTTCCAGCTATAGAGCAGGAGGCCCGCGACCACCGCGGCCGCGGCGCTTTTCCAGCCGTTGAGGCCGAGGCGGCAGAGCACGAAGAACAGCACGTAAAGTCCGGCTTCGACCGACACCGTCCAGGCCGGGCCGTTGAAGGTCTGGTCGAAATTGAGCGGCACCCACTGCTGCACCAGGAACAGATTGGCCACGAACCGGTCCCAGGCGCCGGCGTCGAAGATGAAGTACTTGCCGGTGTGGGCGTGGAAGGCGGCCTGCAGCAGCGCGACGACAACCAGCATCAAGGCGTGCAGCGGCCACAGCCGCGAGAACCGCAATAGCGCGAACTTGCCCGGCGCGACTTTGCGCTCGCGGATCGACTGCCGGTACAACCAGAAGAACACGAACCCGGAGAGGGCGAAAAACAGATCCACCGCCGCCCAGGCTTCCAAATAGAAGGGCTCGAGCAGGTGATAGAACGGCTGGGAATCGCGCGGCCAATGGGTCGGATAGCTGCCCGACATCGCGAAAAAGTGCTGCCAGTGCCAGATCACGATGGTCAGCGCCGCCAGGCCGCGGATGGCATCCAGGGAATAGAGCCGCTTCATCTGCAAATCCTTCGCAATCTCTAGGATTTACTCTCTGTTACCGCTGGCCACCAGAACGGGAGGAAAGTCGTGGTCTTTGCCGCCGGATTGCGGTACACCGTTCAATTCGAATAGTTCTAAACTCCCCCCGAGATGACCAGCCAAACATCTGCCGAGCGGTTGAACCGGGCGTCTAACGCCATTTTCGAAGAAACCGCCTTCCTGTTCGGCGCCAACGCCGAATTCGTCGAATCGCTCTACGCCCAGTATCTGGAAGACCCGGCGTCCGTCGATCCTTCCTGGGCGCGGTACTTTGCCGGCCTCGAAGGTCCGCGCGGGCCCTCCACACCGTCTTGGGCCGGCCGGGCCAAAGCGGCAGGAGCGCCGATCTCAGTGCCCGCGACCGGGGCTGAGGACGTGCGCGCCGCTGCACAAGCCTCGATCCGCGCCATCCAGCTGGTGCGCGCCTATCGCGTCATCGGCCATTTCGCTGCCGATCTCGATCCCTTGGGTCTGACGCCGAAGACGCCGCATCCGCAGCTCGATCCCAAATTCTACGGCTTCAAGGACGCCGATCTCGACAAGCCGGTCTTCATTGACGGCGTCTTGGGGCTGCAAAGCGCCACCCCGCGCGAAATGGTGGACCTCTTAAAGCGCACCTATTGCGGGCGCATCGGCTACGAGTTCGTCCATATCAACGACGCCGAAGAGAAGGATTGGCTGCAGCGGCGCATCGAAGGTCCCGACAAGGAGATCACCTTCACGCCGGCCGGCAAGCGCGCCATCCTCAACAAGCTGATCGAGGCGGAAGGCTTCGAGAAGTTCTGCGCCTTGCGCTTCCTCGGCACCAAGCGGTTCGGGCTCGACGGCGGCGAGGCGATGATCCCGGCGCTGGAACAGATCATCAAGCGCGGCGGCCAGCTCGGCGTGTCGAAGATCGTGATCGGCATGGCCCATCGCGGCCGCCTCAACGTGCTCGCCAATGTGCTGTCGAAGTCCTATCGCCAGATCTTCCACGAATTCCGCGGCGGCAGCGCCAATCCGGAAGGCATCGACGAAGTCACCGGCGACGTGAAGTACCATCTCGGCGCCTCGGCCGACCGTTCCTTTGACGGCAACGATGTGCATCTGACTTTGGCGCCGAACCCGTCGCATTTGGAAGCGTCCGATCCGGTGGTATTGGGCAAGGCGCGCGCCAAACAGTTCCAGCTTGGCGACACCGAAGCGCGCACCAGCGTGCTGCCGATGCTGCTGCACGGCGACGCGGCGTTCGCCGGTCAGGGGATCGTCGCCGAATGCTTCGCCATGTCGGGCACCCGTGGCTATCGCACCGGCGGCACCATTCATTTTGTCATCAACAACCAGATCGGCTTCACCACCTCGCCACAGTATTCGCGGTCGTCGGCCTATTGCACCGACATCGCTCTGATGGTCCAGGCGCCGATCTTCCATGTGAACGGCGACGATCCCGAAGCCGTGGTGCATGCCGCGCGCATCGCCACCGAGTTCCGCCAGCTGTTCCACAAGGACGTGGTGATCGACATGTACTGCTACCGGCGGTTCGGTCACAACGAAACCGACGAGCCGTCGTTCACTCAGCCTTTGATGTATCGCACCATCAAGGATCATGCGACCGCGCTCGAAATCTACGCCAAGAAGCTGGTGGCGGAATCGAGCATGGCGGCCAGCGACGTCGAGCGCATGGTCGGCGATTTCAACGCTCGGCTCGATTCCGAATTCGAGGCCTCCAAGACCCACAAGCCGGACCGCGCCGATTGGCTGCAATCGAACTGGACCGGCTTCGAGGTCGCGCCCAAGTCGTATCACCGCGCCGATACCGGTGTGGACAAGGCTGCGTTGCTACAGGTCGGAAAGGCGCTGTCGACGGTCCCCGGCGACTTCAACGCCCACAAGACCATTGCCCGCCAGTTGCAGAACAAGGCGCGCATGTTCGAGACCGGCGAAGGGATCGACTGGGCGACCGCCGAGGCGCTGGCCTTCGGCACGTTGCTGAAACAGGGTTTCCCGGTGCGTCTGTCGGGCCAGGATTCCGGCCGCGGCACCTTCAGTCAGCGCCATTCGGTGTTGGTCGATCAAGAAACCGAAACCCGTTATGTCCCGCTCGCCAATGTCGACAAGGCTCAGGCGCCGTTCGAGGTGATCGACTCGCTGCTCTCGGAAGCGGCGGTGCTGGGTTTCGAATACGGTTATGCCACAAGCGAGCCGCAGGCGCTGGTGTTGTGGGAAGCCCAGTTCGGCGACTTCGCCAACAACGCCCAGGTCATCATCGATCAGTTCATCGCCTCCGGCGAAATGAAGTGGTTGCGCATGTGCGGTCTCGTGATGCTGCTGCCGCATGGTTATGAAGGCCAAGGGCCGGAGCATTCTTCGGCGCGGCTGGAGCGCTATTTGCAGCTTTGCGCCCAGGACAACTGGCAGGTCTGTAATCCGACCACGCCGGCGAACTATTTCCACGTCCTGCGCCGTCAGATGCTGCGCAAGTTCCGCAAGCCCCTGGTGCTGATGACGCCGAAATCGCTCTTGCGGCACAAGCGCTGCGTTTCGTTCCTCGACGATTTTGCACCCGGCACCTCGTTCCATCGCGTCTTCCGCGATCAGGTCGAATGCGTGCCCGGCGCCACCACGGTGCAGATAGCCCCCGACGAGGATATCCGCCGCGTGATCCTGTGCTCCGGCAAGGTCTATTTCGACCTCATGGACGCGCGCGAAAAGCACAATCAGCAACAGGTGCAGATGCTGCGCCTGGAGCAGCTTTATCCGTTCCCGGAAGGCCCGCTGGGTCAGGAGCTGGAGCGCTTCCCCAATGCGGAAATCGTTTGGGTACAGGAAGAGCCGCGCAATCAGGGCGCCTGGACTTTCGTGCGCCAGCGAATCGAGTACCTTATGGAGAAGCTGGGGCGGCGCGTACAGCCGCGTTACATCGGGCGTCCGGAATACGCCGCCACGGCGGCCGGTTTGATGAGCCAGCATACGGCCGAACTGCATTACATCATGGATGAGGCCATGCGGTTCGACCTCAAGATTCGTACCGAGGACGATCAATGAGCATCGAGATCAAAGTACCGGCGATGGGCGAGTCCGTCACCGAAGCCACTGTCGCACGCTGGTTCAAGAAGGAAGGCGATGCGGTCCATCGCGACGAGCCATTGCTGGAACTCGAAACCGACAAGGTGACCGTCGAAGTGCCGGCGCCTGCCGACGGCGCGCTGCAGTCCATCGCCGTCAAGCCGGGCGATACCGTCGAGGTCGGTGCCATTCTGGGCGCGATTGCCGAAGGGGCCGAAGGCCGTCATGCGCCGGTGACATCGTCCAATCCCGATGCCGTCGCCTTGCCCTCAGCCGAACCGCCGAAAGAGGCGCTGAAGGCGCCCGTGACCGCGCCGCCGGCGCCCGCTCCGGCGCCTGCCAAAGCCGCCCCGGTGATGCCTGCCGCCCGTCGCGTCGCCGAAGAAAACGACGTCAACACTGCCGCGCTCGCCGGTTCGGGCAAGGATGGCCGTGTCACCAAGGGCGATGTGCTCGCCGAATTGGAAAGCCGCGCGCAACAACGCTCGGCAGCCCCCGCCGCGCCGGTCGCCTCGGGTCCGCGCTCACGGTCGGATCGCGAGGAACGCGTGACCATGACGCGGCTGCGCAAGACCATCGCGCTGCGGCTCAAGGAATCGCAGAACACCGCCGCCCAGCTCACCACCTTCAACGAGATCGACATGAGCCATGTCATGGCTCTGCGGTCTCAGTACAAGGACAACTTCGAGAAGAAGCACAAGGTCAAGCTCGGCTTCATGGGCTTTTTCGTGAAGGCCTGCATCGCGGCGCTGAAGGACATTCCGTCGATCAATGCCGAGATCGAAGGCGACGATATCGTCTACAAGAACTACTACGATATCGGTGTCGCGGTCTCGACCGAGCGCGGCCTGATGGTGCCGGTGGTGCGCGATGCCGATGCGCTGTCGCTGGCCGGTGTCGAAGCGGCGATCGGCGATTTCGGAGCGCGGGCCCGCGACAACAAGCTGAAGCTCGAAGAGCTGCAAGGTGGCTCGTTCTCGATCACCAACGGCGGCGTGTTCGGCTCCTTGATGTCGACGCCGATCCTGAACTCGCCGCAGTCCGGCATTCTGGGCATGCACAAAATCCAGCCGCGCCCGATCGCCGACGGCAACAACATCGTCATCCGTCCGATGATGTACGTGGCCCTCAGCTACGATCACCGCATCGTCGACGGCCGCGAAGCCGTGACGTTCCTGGTCAAGGTGAAAGAAGCGATCGAAGACCCGCAGCGGCTGCTGCTGGAAATTTAAGTCCGGCTCTTCGCATCCGGTGCGGCGGCGAAAAAGCTGCCGACCGTCGCCATCATGACGTCGGCCGGATCGGAGCCGCTTTCCAGCGTAAGTCCGAGCGACAGCCCGATCACGGCGTCGGCGAGAAGCGTGCAGTCCTTCGGCATTTTTCCAAACGCCACAAACAGGCGCTTGAAAATGGCGGCGAGTGCCGCGCGATGGCATTCGTTGAGCGTGCCGTGCCGCGCGGCGAAATCCGGATTTCGATGCGCGTGAAGCTGCAACTCAACAGCGAGCACGGACCACTCGGTGTTGGCCCTGAAAGTTTCAAGCCATTTGCGGATCACTTTCGCCGCGTCTTCATACTTGCCCTTTGAAGCCGTGAGCCGGTCGACGAGCTGGTCTAATTCCTCAAACCCGGCGTCGGCGTAAGCGACCTTGAGCTCAAGCAAGATGTCTTCCTTGCTGGCGAAGTTGGAATAGACCGCCCCCTTGGAATAGCCGGCTTCGGCGGCAATCGCCTCGACCGACGCTCCGCGGTAGCCATCCCGGGCGAACACGGCGCGGGCCGCTTCGAGCAGCCGCTGCCGGGTTTGGGCCTGACTTTCATCACGCGTGAGCCTCTTGCGGACCATGAGTTCGCATCCTATATGTAATCCAGATACCAATCAGTATTTAGATTGCGAGCGGTATTCAACTTAGCGCTGATTCTGCCGCCCTGCAAAGGGCGCGGCGGAACTGGAGGAACACATGGCGAAGATGCGTAAGGGCGCAGGACAGACGGCACTCATAACCGGCGGCAGCGGCGGTATTGGGCTCGAATTGGCGCGTTGCTTCGCCAAAGACGGCTACAATCTGGTTTTGGTGGCTCGATCGGCCGACGCTCTCGTGGGCCATGCTGCGGCGCTGGCAACGGAGTTTTCGATCAAATGCGAGGCAATGAGCTTGGACCTGTCGCGTGTCGGAGTGGGTGCCGAACTCGTGAAAACGCTCGATGCCCGCAATCTCGCTATCGATGTTCTCGTCAATAATGCAGGCTACGGCACAAGCGGCGCCTTTGCCGAAAGCGAGCTTGCCAATCAGCTCGCCATGATGGACCTCAACATGCGGACTTTGGTGGAACTGACCGGCCTGCTGCTGCCGCGAATGATCAAGGCGAGACGCGGCGGGATCATCAATGTCGGCTCGACCGGCTCGTTCCAGCCGGTGCCGCTGGAAGCGGTTTATTGTGCCAGCAAGGCCTTTGTTCTGTCGTTCAGCGAAGCGGTGTGGGACGAGACGCGCGGCACCGGCGTTACCGTGACGTGCCTGTGTCCCGGACCGACGGCGACGGGTTTTGCCGTCCGCGCCGGCGTGACGACGACGCCCATGTTCCGGAACGGAGATGCGATGGCGGCTCGCCGTGTCGCCGAAATCGGCTATCGCGCATTCTGCCGCCGCAAGCGACTCAAGGTTGCCGGACTGGCGAACGCTCTGAACGCGACCTCCTCGCGGTTCGCTCCACGCGGAATGGTGCTGAAGATTGCGCGCCGGATCGTCAGCCCGAGGCCCTAGCCGACCCGCTTATCCAGCATTTCGAGCTTGGCGAGTTCGACGTGGGCCCTGAGCTCGATTTCGTCGAGCACGCTTTGCAGGCGCGGGTCGGCGAACTGTTCGTGGCGGCGGCTGACGGCATTGGCGAGGCGGTTCAAGGTGGCGCGCGGAATACCGCCGGCCAGAAGGCCGTCACGCACCTGATCCAGCATGTCGAGCAGTTGTTCGCCGTGCTTCAGGCCGCGGGAACGGCCGTCGGTCGAATCTTCGAGGCCTTGCAGGGCGAGAATGGAATCCAGCGCTGCGATCGGTCCGGGACCGGCGACCATGCTGGCATGCGGCTCTTCCGGTGCGCTCGACACGGTGAACGTGCTGCTGCTTCCCGTCGATGCCGTTTTGGCACCACGGCGGACACCGCTGGTTCGATCGACTTTACTTGGGCCGTTGACTTCCATCGCTTCGCTCGCCTTCTGCGACATTGGAGCATCGCAGAATCTGGTTAAGGTTTGATTGAGGAAATCAACCGCTGCGCCCGGCTATTAGGGAACCTTTACGCGCGGTGGTAGGGGTGCCCGGCCAGGATGGTCAGGGCGCGGTAAACCTGCTCGGACAGCATGGCGCGGACCAGCAAATGCGGCCAAATCTGCGGCCCGAAGGCGAGGCTGCGGCCGGCGCGCTTGCCGGGCAGGGGGGCGAGGCCGTCCGGCCCGCCGATCACGAACACGAGGTCCTTGGTGCCGGCATCGCGCAGGGCGCCCAGCATTTCGGCGAAATCCTCGCTAGTCATGCCTTTGCCCTTGGCGTCGAGCTGGATGAGATGGGCGCCGGCCGGGATGCGGCCCGACAGCTTTTCGGCCTCTTCGGCCATCCGGGTCTTGGCGTCGCGCGCCTTCGACACCGAAACCTCTTCTACCGTCACCGCCGGGAAGCCCATGTTGCGGCCCATGGCGGCGGCACGATGGATATAGTCGTCGGTCAGCGCCCCTTCCGAGGTGCCGCGCGAAAATCCGACGGCCAAAACGGTCAACCTCATCTGACGGTCAGTCCCGTTTTCTGGAACGCGGATGCTTCGGTTCTTCGACGCTCCACATGCTTTCGAGGTCGTAATAGGAGCGCACTTCGGGGCGGAAGATGTGCACGATCACGTCGCCGGCATCGACCAGGGCCCAGTCGCCCTGCTGGGCGCCGTTGACCGGACGCGTGCCGTAGCCCGCTTCCTTCAGCCGCCGCGCCAGATGCTCGGCGATCGAGGCGACATGGCGCGACGAGCGTCCGCTCGCCACCACGATGGCATCGCACAGGCTGGAACGGCCGGCGAGATTGATCGACACGATCTCCTCGGCCTTGTCGTCATCGAGCGAGGCAAGGACGCGCGCCAGCACTTCCGGCTGTTCGATCGGCTTCGTTGCGACGACGGCTTTCTTGGCGGTCGTTTTCTTCTTCACCGCTTTCTTCGCGGTCTTCTTGACGGTCTTTTTGACGGTTTT
>JAHFQC010000076.1 GCA_023259375.1 Alphaproteobacteria bacterium | reverse complement strand
CGCCGAGTTTCTCCCGTCAGGTGTCCTGTTCGAGCAATCTCTGCTTTCTGACGGCAAGGGTGGGTTCGCCAAGGCAAAGCCGATCGAGCATGCGATCTCCGGCATGGTCGATACGTTCAACCAGTACATCAAGCGGCCAGCTGACGTGCCAGCCTCGGATTCGATGTTACTGGTTCTGCAAGATGGCGTGCCCGTGCAGCCGAAGGTTGGGTGGGAGATCTATCTTGATGGTCGACGCTGGAAAATCGTGAAGATTGGCCAGGATCCGGCAAAGGCCGCCTGGACCCTTCAGTGCACCCAGATCGGATGACATGCGCGCCACCGGAATGAACGAGCACCTCGCGCGGCTGCGCGCCATGCAGGGCCTAGGCGTGAGCGACGCCGCCTATCGCGGTATCTATGCAGCCGCCAGCATGGTCGAAACGGAAGCCCGCCACTCGATCACGGCGGGAGCCGTGAGCGGCAAGGGACACGTCCCATCCAAACCTGGCGAACCGCCGAACGCCGACACTCACCAGCTCGATACCGGCATCTTTATCGAGGGCGACAAGACCGCGCTCAACGTCAAAGTGGTTTCGTCGGCACCTCACGGACTCGACCTCGAATTCGGCACATCGAAGATGGCGGAACGGCCATATATGCGGCCGGCGTCCCTGAAAGTTGGCCACAAGGCCGTCGAGTTCGTCGCCAAATACCTGTCCCAACTTTTGCGGAGGCGCTGATGCGCAACATAGCCGCGACATTCTCGGAAGTCAGCGATGAACGCGAGGCCGTTCGCTTCGCCAAGCCGTACAGCGTTCAAATCAAGGACTTCCCGCGCACCACGGTGGACTATCAAGCCGGTTTCGAGGGGGATGTTCACCCATCGATTGCCGGTGCGGCGCGCGCCGATGGCGTTCTCGGCGAAGAACCGGTTGCGGAGACCAGCGCTACGAAAGCCGCATCTCGTCGGTCCATGTTCGCTCGTCGCCTCGATGCCGTTTCGCCAAGTGACGAGGCAAAGACCGGCAAGATTTCATCCGAGGGGTAACCCGCGATGCGCGATCACTCGCTGCTCGTGCGCCAGGCCGTTGTCATGGCGCTGCTGGCCGACGCCGGTGTTTCGGCGATCGTCGGCCAGCGCGTCTACGGCGAGACGGTCAATCCTGAAATGTCAACCTGGCCGAGCGAAGCCAACCCGGCTTATGTGAAGACGGGATTGCCGATCACCGCGCCATCAGAACCGAGCGGGCTGAATGGTGGTGAAACCCGCTTTGCCGTGCACGGATTTGCCGCCGGCCCGTCATCTGACCTTGCTGAACAGCTCAAGGGCGCCGTCATCGCTGCGCTCGATCTCAAACCGCTTCCGCTCACCGGCGGCGCCGTGATGCGCGACCTGCGCTGTCTTTTGTCCTCTACCGTGTCGGATACCGGGTCGCCGTCCGACTTCCACGTCATCGTTCAGCTAGCGGCGCTAACTGCGGAACGGGCGTAACCAAGTCCCTATCATCAAAGGAGAATGGCAATGGCTGATGAAGCCACGTATGCCGACGCGCTGTCGTTTGGCAAAATCACCGCCCACATCGGAACCGACGCCAGTCCGCCGGTCTATACCGGCCTGATCGGCGTGCAGCAGCTCGAGTGGTCCCAGGACAACACGGTCAAAGAAGTGACCATCCCGAATGCGACCAATCCGGACGCGCCTGGAAAGGTCATCTACTTCCCGGAAGCTTCGAAGGATCAAGCCACACTCAGCGGAACTGTGGATCTCGCCACCAGGAAGTTGCTGCAGGCGGCGAATGATAAGGTGCGAGACGCCGGAGCCGCCTCTAACTTCAAGATCCTCGTGGACGAGGAGTTGGCGAAGGGCGGTGGCAACTGGGCTGGCCCGGCCTATATCACCGGCTTGAAGATGACCGGCCAGGAGCGCGACGTGTGGAAGTTCAGCTGCACGCTGAATTTCGTCGGCCGGGCGAAGTGGACGGACGCGGCGGCGTGACCAACACTCGCGCCGAAGTGATCTTGAAGTGGGCGGATGGAGACCATCTGTTCGCCCTCAAGGTCCCGCAGATTGACGAGCTGCAGCGCGTCACTGCGAAAGCCGTTGCCGATGCCATGATGGCCTCTGGCGTTCCCACGGCGGCCATTCCGAAGGCGATTCTCGAAGCTTGCGGTATCGGGTCCATTTGGTCACGGCTTACGTCAGGGACATATTTCCGGTCGGACGTCGCTGAGACCATCCGGCTGGGCCTGATTGGCGGCGGCATGGATGCGGTCCGCGCCAAGACGATGGTGGAAACCTACGTCGACAGCCGGCCGTTGGCCTCGCGCGAGGACGTTAAGAAGACGCTCGCCGGCGGCGGTACTGGCGCGGAATGCGATGCCGTATCGAATTGTCTCGCCGCATTTCAGATTGTCGACGCCGCAATTTACGGCGTGCAAGAGCTGAAAGGTGACCCCCAGGGAAAAGCCCTCGCCGGGGCGCCGACAGCGGATATGTCGACGTTCCGGCCATCTATCGAGCCTGGGGAGCCCTCAAGCGAACTCCCGCCGACATCCGAGACCTGAGCCTTTACGAGGCGCTCATCGGTATCGAGGGGTTTGCTGACGCGAACTCGCCGGATCGCGATGATCCGGCCGCGAAACTCGATCCCTGGTCCCCCGAACAGATCGAAGAGCGGAAGGCCGCGCTGCGCGGTCGTTTCGATGACATAAAGGTTTAGGCATATGGTCGATGTCGTCGCCGATCGCGTCGTTGTCGAGTATCAGGTCATGGCGCAGCCATATCTGCGCGCCATGGCCGACTTGGATACCCGGACCCAGAAAACCTATGGCTCGGTGCTGTCCGGCGGCGCTCGAATGGAGCAGGGGCTTCGATGCTCGCTCCTGAACAGTGCCGCCGCGGCCGATATGCTGGGCCGCTCTCTCGGCATGGTGACGGCGGCGCTCGGTACGCGCGAGGTCATGCGCTACGCCGACTCTTGGACGGCGGCCGGCAACAAGATTTCGGCGATGGGAACGCCGCTGGAGGACCAGCAACGGCGCCTACAGCAGCTCGCCGACGTCGCGGTCGATACCAGGGCGAACTTTGACGCAACGGTTCAGACCTTCGCTCGTCTCGAAATGTCGACCAAAGGTCTCGGGAAGTCGCAAACTGAGCTGCTGCGGATCACGGAGACCATAAACAAGGCGTTCGCAGTCGGCGGTGCAGCGCCATCGGAACAGTTTGCCGCCTCCCTGCAGCTCTCTCAGGCCCTCTCATCTGGCATCCTGGGCGGCGACGAGTTGCGGTCAGTTCGCGAGAACGCGCCGGTAATCGCCAGGGCGATCGCCGACGTGATGGGAACGACCGTCGGCAACCTGAAGAACCTCGGCGAGCAGGGACAACTCACGTCCGCGGTCGTTATCGAGGCATTGGAACGCCTCGGTCCGGAGGTTGACAAGGCGTTTGGGAAGACTGCCCCGACGATCGGGCAGGCACTCGAGAACCTGCGTACCCGCCTCACCGAGTTCGTCGGTACGGCCAGCCAGACGAGCGGATCCGGCCAGGTAATTGCCGGATCAATCGATCTTATCGCACAGAACTTCGACAAGCTGGCCGACGCCGCGATCGTAGTAGGGGCGGTATTCGCCGGCCGGTATGCGTCTGGCCTGGCGAACGCCGCAGGCGCCGAGGCGCAGCTTCTGGCGGCTCACGCCAACGGCACTGCTGTGCTTATCAACAGCGCAGAGGCGAGCCGCCAGCGAGCTGCTGCAGCTGTATCCGAGGCCGCTAACGTCGTCAGGTCAGCAGAGGCCGAACGCGCTGCCGCCGCCGCAAGGGTCGCGACAGTCCGCGAGACCGAACAGGCCCTCATTGCCAATGCCGCGTTGGCGCGCCAACAGATCGCGACAGAGGAAGCCACAAAGGCCGCCGCGGCTGCCACGCTGGTCGCCGCCGAGGCAGATGCGGCGCGGGCCGCAGAGGCGGTACAGGCCGCCGCTATCAGGGAGTCGGCAACCCGAAATGAGATAACAGGGAGGGCCCAGGCGCTCGCTGCAGTGGAAGCGGCGAGTGCCGCAGACGTCGCGGCGGATGAACGTGCGTCCGCGGCGAGGGCCATGCTGGCCGAGGCTGAATTCGAGCGGCAGCGCTCGCTTTCAGCAGCGTTGGCCACCGAACAGGCCGCACGGGCCAGCACGAAGACCCTGGCGGCCGCTGAGATCGATCTTGCAACGGCCGACGCCGCTGTTTCTTCCGCCTCAGCTCGCGCCGCTGCCGCTCAGGAGGCTTATGGCACAGTCCTGGCCGCGACGACGCTTCGGATGCAGGCTCTCAACGCCATCACTAAGGCGTGGCAGGCAACTCTGACAATGTTCGGCGGTCCAGTCGGATTGGCCATAACGGGCCTGACGATCGCGATGATCGCGCTCGCCGACACGACCGACAAAGTATCTGAGGCAACAGAGCGCGCGAAGAGTGCAGAAGACGGCTTCTGGAAAATCATCGATCGCACAACCCTAAAGATTAAGGAGCAGAAAAAAGAACTCGTAGACCTGCAGCGGGAGCGCCTAAGGAATACCGTTGCAGACGCACCACGGGCTATGTGGGAAGCCGGGCGAGATGTTTTGCAGCATGCATCGCGAAACTCCGCTTGGGGTGGGTCGAAAGAAGCGTCTAGGGCTGCAGCAGATTTTCTGAACAAGGGTGACTTTGCTCCTGAGGCAGCCATCGCTTTGGAGAAGCGGCTCAGGGATATTAAAACGGCCGGCGGAAAGGTAAGCGAAGAGACCCTCAATTCAGTCGTAAACCTCGAAAATTTGGCGGAGCAGTTTTCCAGGAACAGATCTGAACTCGCAGTCCTAAATGGAAATGCAACGCCGCGAGATATCAAGAATGTCAGGAGCTCGGGAGGTGAGGATGCGTCCGCGGTATCGCTATCTTCAACCGCTTCAAGCCGGTCCGACGCTTTCACCAAGGCGGTGGAGGCTGCGAAGGAGCGTACGGCCGCCCTGCAGGTGGAATCTCAGGTTGCCGGAAAGTCCGTCTACGAGCAGGAGAAGGCGAAATCTGCGCTCGAGCTCCGCACCGCCGCAGACAAGGATCTTGCCAAGGCGCAGGAGAAGCGCGCTCAGATCACATCAAAGTCGGCCGCGGCAACGAAACAGGCCGACGCTGAACTTGCTTCAGCGAAGACCATCCACGATCAGCGCATCAAGCAAGTTGATGCTCTAGCCGATGCCCTTGCTCGTCAGGCTTCCGCTGCCGATAAGGCGAAGAAGGCGGCGAGTACAGATAAGAAAGAAAACAGCGACGCCACGAAGAAGCGCCGGGAAACGGCTGTGAACGATGTTGATACTCTACTAGCCGAGGCAAACCGCGACCTCACCAAGGTGCAGACTGAGGCTGCAGTACGTGCAGCAGGCACATTCGATTCCTACACCAAGGCGCGCGTTGCACAGATCGTTTCCGATGCGAATGCAGAGGTAGCGGTGATCGGGGCCAAGGCAAAGGAAGAGCAGAAGAAACTGAACGACCTGAAGCCTGGTTGGAGCGGATATAAAGCGGCCTCGGAGAAGGTCGACGCGGCAACAAAATCTAGGAAGCAGGCCGTTACAGATAAGGCGCAATCCGACATCGCCGACGAATTCCTGGCAAGCACGGTTCGTGAAACGCAGGCCATGCGCGAGGAAATGGAAACGCTCGGCATGACGAGAGCAGAAGCCGACCGTTTCCTGACGAGCAAACGGCTACTCACCGTTGCAGCTGAATCGGAAGCAAATGGGCAGGATGAGGTTGCCCGTAAGGCGAAGGCCGCAGCGGCAGATTACGACGCGGCATCGCGCGCGGTGGAGCGCGCCGCCGACGCCAACGACAAAGCGGTTCAGGCCTCCGATGCGCTTCGCGATTCCGCTGCGCGAGTGGCCGTAAACTTCAGGGATGCAAAGAGCGCGGCGGCGTCACTCCTATCGACGCTTGCAAACGCGGCGGCCAATGATGCGGTTGAGGCCATATTCGGAAAGAGAGGAACGCCGATCGGTGGGACGGGCAACAAATGCGGCGGAGGCCTCCTGGGCCTTGCGTGGGATGCTTTCAAGGATATTCCCGGCTACGCAAATGGAACTCCGAACGCTCCGGGCGGCCTCGCGATCGTCGGTGAGCGTGGACCAGAACTGCTGAATATGCCTCGCGGCTCGCAGATCATTCCCGATGTTTCGGCTCTTGCAGGTCGGGTTTCGTCGGCAGTGCAGAACAACAACGCAATGCACTACACCAACAACGGCGGAAATATTCTCGTCAATGGAGACCCGACCGGCCAATCGTTGCGCGTCATGAAGGCAATGCTCGATCAGCAGACGTCTCAGTTTGATATGCGTTGGATGGCTATGTGGCAAAAGTTCAACCGGACGCGGTGAGGGGGGTATCGATGGCATTGATATATCCGCTCCCACTTCCCGCCGTTACGCTGTACTGCCGGAAGTTCGCGTTCGAAATCCCGCAGCGCACATCCCTAACCGATGGCGTTGAGGATCAGACCGTTGACAACGGCGCCGCGCGTTGGTCCGGGGAATACGACACGCCTGTTCTTGGCGGGACCGACTTCAAGCTGATGATGGCTTGGGAAGCTGCGATGAAGAAGTCTCGCGCGAGGTGTCTCGCCCATGACGCGCGCTGCATCTACCCGTTCTACTATCAGGGTATCGGTTGGAAAGGCCTAGTCCGCGCAGGAACGTCCACAGCGTTCGACGGCACATGCACGCTAGCGAGCGTCGGGGATGACGGCTACACGCTCGGACTTTCCGGCCTTCCGGTCGGTTTCAAACTCACCAGCGGCGATGCGCTGTCGTTCATCTGGGACAGCAGCAGATACGCCTATCACACCCTTGGTCCGGTGGGCGATGCCGTGGCTGCTGCTGACGGAACCATGTCCGTTACCGTCGATCCAGTGACGTTCGGCGGATATTCGGAGGGCGCAACGGTTCGCTTCGAAAAACCTGTGTTCTTCGGCCGCGTCGTGAAATGGACCAAAGCCGAACGCGACGACAGCCAGCTTGGATCGTGGTCGTTCGTCGTGTTGCAGAGCCATATGCGGGCGGTGCCATGAGCTATTTCGATGAAGAGACGATAGCAGAGGCTGAACGCGGAGAACTCACGCGCGCCCGCTTCTGTCTGATCAAGACGAAGGAAGGCCCGATAGGTTTTTGGGACTTTCCAGGAAACATCACGCTCAACGGCGTGATGTATGTTGGCGATGGATCGCTCGGCCAGATCTCTGGGATATCGGAAGCCGAAGGGCTGGAGTCGTCCGAGGTGACGGTGGTCCTGAACGGCGCGATTGATGCGGTTCGCTCCGTGTTCATGAACGCGACGTGGCACATGCGCCGTGCGGAAGTATTTTGTCTCCTCTTCAGCGCCTCATTGCGCGTTCTGCACCCCGCTTTCGTGTGGCGACATGTCGGCTTGATCGAAAAAGCTCCCGTCAACCAAGCATCTGGGCAAGAGGCGGCTATCACGTTGCGGCTGTGCGACCTCAATCAGCGTTCAAAAATCGGGACTTCGGGATATCTGACGGATGGTGACCAGCGCCACCGCCTAGAGTCTGACACCATCCTTCGGAACGTTGCATCCCTGGGCCGGGCTACGACCAATTGCTGGGGCAAGAAGCTCTACCAGTACGGAAACCAATCCGTACACGGAAAGAGCATCAGCGGATAACAGACATGCGGCTGACCGATTGGCGGCAGCGCTTGATGGGACGTGAAGGTCCTGTCGAGTGCGCGCGCACACGACCTTTTTCGTGGAAAAGCCACAACTGCGCTGCGTTCGGCGGCCGTTGCGTTGCGGCCGTCACAGGCGAGAATCCTTACGCGACATACGACGAGGCCTGCGCTTCGGAAGATGACGCGAACGCGATCCTCACGAAAATGGGATGCACCGATATCGAGGACGCCACTGCTAAGCACTTCCCGCAAATCTCTCCTGGCGAAGTGCAGGCCGGTGACCTCGGCATCATCGAGCGCAGGGGTAAGAAGATCCTTGTCGTCTGCCTTGGCGCCCTTTGTGCCGCGCCTGGCGCGCGCGGCCTGATGTTTCACCTCCGGTCCGAATTGACCGCGGCATTCCGGGTTTCCTAACATGCCCATGACGATGTCTGCCATTGGTGGATCGATTGCGGCAGCGGCTAGCTCAACAGCCGCTACCGTGTCGGCTGCTGGCGCTTATGTCTCTGGAACAATAGCTGCAGGATTGACATCGGTCGGCGTTGGATCGGCGACGGCGGCGGCAGTCGGTGACGCCATTGTAAATATGGCCGCATCGGTCTTGCTTAGTTCGGCCGCAGATCTTCTGCAATCCCGGCCGAGTCCTGGAGTCCAATGGCGGACAGCTCAGGGCCCACATGAAACGCGACGCATTCCATGTGGCAAAGTCTACACGACCGGCCGCAGCATGGGCGACGCCATCACGTGGGGGCATGCCAACTGCAACGCGGTAA
This sequence comes from Alphaproteobacteria bacterium, assembly GCA_023259375.1. GTDB lineage: Bacteria > Pseudomonadota > Alphaproteobacteria > Micropepsales > Micropepsaceae > Rhizomicrobium. The sequence goes on along the minus strand of JAHFQC010000076.1, from coordinate 18,661 downwards.
TTCTCAATGCGATCGCTGACGTTCCCATCGGAGGAATCGCGACGTTCCAGGTCGCCGGCAACTCCGACGATTTCAACGGCATTCTCGTAAACGGATATCCGGCAAAATTTCGCTACACTGATGACGAACACGGCTACGAAATCAGCGAAACTGTCAATCCGTTCACGAAGCAGCGCGTTGATGATTTCCTGGTCGGTGATGGGTGGAAGTTCCATGTACAATTCCACCTTGGCCACGATGATCAGGGCGCCGATCCGTGGATGGTCGCCAATGTCCCGTCAAGCAAATGGGACGCGACCGCCGTAGGTAAAAACCTCGCCTATGCGCGAGCCTTTTGCTTCTACGATTCCGATATCTTCAGCGGATTGCCGACCTTTGCGTACTACGTAAACGGCGCCTTGATGTACAACCCGGCGAAGGATTCGACGGTTGGCGGATCTGGGCCGCATCGGTGGGGTGACTTCTCTACCTACGAAGTTTCCGTAAACCCCAGTGTCATCGCCTACAACATCGGACGCGGTTTCTTCAATTCAAAAGGGGATTTGGTCTACGGCTCTGGTTATGAGCCGGAGGACCTTCCGCTCGATTTCTGGATCCCGGCCATCCAGGCGTGCGACGAGCTGATCACCGATAAGGACGGCACGCAGAGCCCACGTTATACGTGCGGCTTCGAAATCGATATAACCGAAGAGCCGCGCAAATACCTACAAATCTGCGAAACCGCGATGGCGGGACGCATCACTGAGGACCGCGGACAGCTTCTCGCTTATGCCGGTGTCGAACAGACGCCAATCTTCAGCTTTACCGACGGCGACAAGGTTCAGGGCGCTGCGAACCTCTATGACGCAAAGCTCGGTCTGGACAACCTCAAGAACACCGTAACCGGGCGGTTCCTGTCGGTCGCCGAATGCTTCGCCCAGGTTGATGCTCCGCCGCGAGAGAGCGTTGACGACATCGCTGCCGACGGTGGCATTCCTCTGGTCGACAATATGGATCTGTCTATGATCACCCATGGACCGACCGCGCAGCGTATTATGGAGGCGACCCGAAAGCGTCATCGCGCCCAGGCGACCTGTACGCGAACGTTCCGCCTTCCCGCGCTCAATGCCCGTAAAGGTCAGTGGATTGCGGGAACTTCTGCCGATTGGATCGGAACGAAGTGGTTCGAAATCGTCAAGGCGGTTGTCGTTGCGCGAAGTGCCGTACAATCTCGGCGAGTGGGTTGCGTCGCGCGATGAACTCGACAGGTATACCATATCGCTGCCAGCTGCCGATCCGGTAGACCCCCTTGCCGCGACCGGCATTGGCGCGGTGCCGCTCAGCGAGCAGAGCAAAGACGGCACTTCCGTCCCGGGGTTCTCGGTAAACTACAGCGTTCTTGACGATCCGACCGCCAAGGAAATTCAGATGCAGGTTGGCCAGATTTTGGCATCTGGCAACGACGGCGTGTCGACAACGTCAACGCATTTCAGCGACGATGTGGCGTTCGCGTTCACTTCTGACATGGTGAACCGCATCATCGTCATAGATGGTGTCGATACTGACGGCACAGAATACACCGGCATTATCGACGCGCTTGATAGCGCAGAGCAAGTATTTCTGAACCGTCCGACCTCGGTGAACGAGGCCGGTAGAAAGTGGATGGTGATCGGCGATACGAAATGCTTCTACGACCCGGATGTGACCAGCGGGCAAATCAAGGCGTCTAACCTGCTCGGGAACACGCCCTATGCGTACCGCGTGCGCATTGGCGGGATTGAAGGTCGACAAGCCATTTGGAGCGCCTGGCACACGATCAGCACGGTCGGTGCCGTCCTGCCAAGCGGGTCTGTTGGCGGGGAACAACTCAAAGACGAAGTGTCGTCCGCGATCGCTGCCGCGTGGAATGATTCCCAGGCCGCTAAGGAGCGGGTGCAGAAGACCAGCGACGACTTGATCGGTGATCTCGCGAAGATCAGAGATGATCTTGCGGACTTCGCCGCAAACATGGCCGAGGCTACGCTTGGCCAATATAGTGATATCGACGAGATCCGGCAGACCGCGGCCTCGAATCTGGGGGAGGCAAAGGCTCATGCCGATTCGGTTCTTATTGCTGCGACCGGACCGGGCTCTGTCATCGCAGGGCGCCTGGATTCGTTTCAAACGCAAATCAACGGGAAGGTGTCGTCGGATGTAACCGACGCAATCGCGTCTCGGCTCACCATCTCGGAAAACAATCTTGATGTTCTGGCTGGACGCACCACGTCGATTGAAAATGTGCTGCCTGCCAAGGCATCGACGACGATAACTGACGCTCTGGCGAGTCGGATGACTAGCGCCGAGAATGGTATCTCGAGCGTCGCGTTCAGAACCACGTCGATTGAAAACGAGCTGCCGGGAAAGGCGAGTGCGCAGGCACTATCTGACCTGAGCAACACGGTATCCAATCTCAATGGCGTACTTACGGAACAGGGAAGCGCGCTCACCTCACTGCAGGGGGCCGTCGGAAGCAGCTCCTCGTCAGCAATCATGCAGCTCTATCAGGCGGTGTCCGGCGTGCCGGCGGACGCGACCTCGCGCTTTGTGCTGTCGCTCGCGACCAATTCGAACGGGACATCGCATTCGGCTGCGTTCTTCATGGATTCGACTGCGAACGGATCGCGCCTTGTCGGAGCGGCAGACCTGATCGCTTTCTACGCGGCCAAGTTCCAGATCTTGAACAGCGCTGGTGATCCGCTGGCTGTGTTCAACAGTGATGGCACAGTCTTCCTCAGCCGCCTTCCGGGACTGACGTACAAATACAATTATACCAACATTGGCGGTGTCTCGAACGGCGCGACGAAGTCTGATGAAGGAACGACCGTAGCTGTTCCGAGTGAACCGGCGCAGGTCGCAATTAGCGCACACACCAGCGTCTACTACTACAAGGAAGCCTATCGAGACATCTGGGGTGCAGTGCAGGGTTATGGCTACCTTCCCCGGCAAGACGCCACTGTCAATACGCTCGAAGCGAAGTTCTATTTCAGAGTCCAGAACGGATCGGTCAACACGATTCCGGCAGCTATTGAGTATTTCGATGGCTCGTCGTGGAAAATTATCCCGGGCTCACTTTCTCAAGTCGTCACCAGCAGTACCGATGCACGGGCGAGCCTCTCGGTAAAAGCTGTAATTCCACCAGAGGCGCTCGTATCCCATCCGATATTTTGGAATCCTACAGGAAACACAATCTGGATGATGTCTGTCTCAGTGTTTCCTGAGAGCTCGAAATAGCAAGGAAAATCTATGCCAAACGAAACGCAGGGTGGCGTTCAATCGCTGCCGCTCGAAATCCGCTATGCCGCCAAAGTGCGCGAATGCGAAGCCCTTGCCGCGCTGCTCGACCGTGCAAATCGCATCTCTGCTGCGACCGCCGCGGAGCGTGATCTCATCGCCGATGAACGCGACATGTTTAGGGAGAAGATCAATGGGATGTCGGCAAAGTTCGAAGACCTCCAGGCTACTGTCGAGGCATTGGCCTCAAGAGGTGCGACTTCCGAGCCCGCAGTAATGGCCGCACCGATCGCAAATAAAGTTGGAGCATAACCATGGCGACGACCGCCGACACACCCTTTGACGTCATTGTGACGATCGACACTGGCTCCACGACGCTTTTGATCGCGGGGTACGTGACCTCGTGGCTGGTACCAAACTATCGGTTCTCAACTCCTGAGGGATCGATTTGGGGGATCATCAATACCGTTGGCGATTATGTGAACGGGGTCACGACGGCGACTTTGTTCAAGCCGTGGTCCGGTACTGCATTGGTGAATGCTCCGGCACTCATCGAAGCCGTTAACGACCGCGTTTCTCTCGGCGCCAAGCTCGCGAAGCTGATCGTATTGTTTGGTAACGGGGTTTTGCGATCGTTCGCCGGCGTGATCTGGCAAGATGGTGATCGTCCGAAGTTCTTGAATGGGGTTTGGACGCGCCAAGCTGATTCCGATCTCGTAAAAGACCTGGTGGTGACCGGAGTCGTGACCGAAGATGGCGCCAGTACGCTGTCGAACAAGACTTTTAACGGCTCCACGTACTTTCCGAGCGGCGTGTGGGCGAGCGACGGAAAACTCGGCATCGGCACGACAAACCCCGCTTCCAAGCTAGAGATACAGACCGGCAATTCGGTATTTGAACCGAGTGTGCATGTCATCAATACGAACACGAGCGCGGGGGCTCGAACGCCAGCGTTCGAGGTGTTGAACAACCCAGCGCGTTCCGTAGCCTCGGTGTTAGGCTCTATCGAAGTTGTGTACCGAGGTTCCGGGGTCGCGGATATGTCGTTCTACACAAACAGTGGCAATAATCCTTTCGAGAGGATGCGCATCCTTGGGAGTGGCTACGTCGGCATCGGGTCGACGAACCCAGCGGCCAAGCTTCAAGTCGGCGGCGCTGACAATTCCCCAACACCCTCGCAATTGTATTTGGCTGACTGGAGCCCTTCGACTGCAGTCCCGACCATTGTGGGTAACTGGGTAAGTTCGGGGTTATGGGCGTTGGGACCAGCCTCTGGAACCTCTGACAGTATGTTGCGCCTTGGAGGTGTCAGCGGCCTCGGAACTACATGGAACACGGCGAGGGTTGGTTTGGTCCTTACTGGTTCAATGGGCATCGGGACGACCAACCCAGTCGGCACCCTAACCGTGTACGACACGACAGGCGTCAACGGAACGCCCTCCGCCAATATATCGAGCAATCGAACCGACCAGACCATCTTCCGCATTGACAACACCACGACGCGCAATTGGGAGTTTGCGGTTGCCGGGTCTTCGAATCCGTTTGGGGCTGGCGTCCTCTATATCTACGATGATGCTGCGCAAGCCGCTCGGTTATCAATCAATGCCTCCGGGGGTGTTCGTCTTAACAGCTACGGCGCGGGCACTCTCGTAACCGACGCAGTCGGCAACATCACAGCTTCATCGGACGAAAGCCTTAAGGTCATCGTTGCGCCGTTCACGGCGTCGCGGGAAGCGGTCTCGAAGATTGAGCCGATCCTTTACCACTATTCGGAGGCTTCCGGGCTCGACACGAAGTGGCTTTACGCTGGTCTTGGTGCTGGGAATGTGCTCACCGCAATTCCTTGTGCGATCGGCGTCGACCGTAACGGGAAGCGCACGCTCGACCTTAGGCCGATCGTGGCGGCGCTCGTAAATGACAACAACGACATGGCGAAAAGGATTGATGCGCTTGAGGCAGCAATCTTACCGATAAACGGAAAGCAATAGAATGGCACTAATCGCGAACTACAAACATACGTTCGGCACCACTTCTGCATATCAATTTGTCTCCAAGGTATCTTTGGATAGAATGAGCGGGAAGGTCAGCACTGAGTTGGCGGTACACCTTTCCGCTGCAGATCGTGCAGCGTGGAAGGTTGCCGATGCAGCTGTCGTCACATCATCCGCGGCAGTTAGTTCGGCTCATGAGGCGGTGGCCGCGGCGGAAGCGGATTTGGCCGCCGTGAACAGATCTGACCTCGCCAGTGTTGCGACCGCGACGGTGAAGCTAGACGCCGCTCAGCAGGCGTTGGTGGGCGCCGCGCAAGATGCAGCAAAAGCTGTTGCAACGCTCGACGCGGCAAAGCCTCTGACCGCCTATGCTGTCGAAATTCCGTCAGGTGAAATTCCTGTCGCGGCCAGCGGCGCGGTCGCTCTGAGCGACATCTACACATATCTGAAGAGCCGCGTTTTGGTTGGCTCTGAAGACGCCTAATCGCTCTTGAGGCCGAGAAGGCCTCACAACAGAAACTCAGGAAAATCATGAAGCGAAAAACGCTCGCCGGCGTCGTCGGCGGAGGCGCTGCGGCGCTGTTGCTTACGCTCAACCCTCAATTCGAAGGGACACGACACGTCGGCTATCTTGACCCGGTGGGCGTCGCCACCAAGTGCATGGGCGATACCACCGACGTGGTGGTTGGGCACCGTTACACCGATGCGGAATGCTTGGCGTCTCAGGAACGCCAGCTGGTTGGCCGTGGCGAGGGCGTGTTGCGATGCACGCCAGGGCTCAAGGGCCACGAAAAGCAGCTCGCCGCCGCGGTGCTGCTGGCCTCGAATATCGGCGTTGGCGCCTACTGCAATTCGACAATCGCCAAGCGGTTTCGCGCGGGCGATCTCAAAGGCGGTTGCGCTGCATTCCCTCTCTACAATCGGGCGGGCGGCAAGGTTCTTCCGGGCCTCGCGCGCCGTCGCGCCGCTGAACAAATGCTCTGCGAAAGGGGGCTGTGATCATGGAAAAGCTCAAGGCGTTGCTGCAACGGGCGAGGGCGGCCGTCGCGGCGCGGGTCGTGGACGATTGGCGCCACCTGCACAAGTTTTACACCACTTGGGTAGCGGCGGCCGGCACGGCGTTGCTCTCCGCCTGGGACGGCATTCCGCATGTTTGGCGGGGCATTCCCGACGATGTGAAAGCGGCGATCCCGCCCGGGATTGTCCACGCCATGGCCTATATCGTCCTACTCGCCGTCGTGATCGGCGCCGTGACGCGCCAGGACTTCAAACGCCGCGGCGATCCGCCGGACGGAGGCGCCAATGTTTGAGCTTCTCAAGATCGCCCTCAAGGGCGGCACGGTGACCGAGTGGGTTGCGCTCGTCCTGGGCGTGCTGGTGGTGATCGGCGCCGTGTATGGTGTCGGCTATGCAGGCGGCTCCAGCATGTGCGTCGCGGCCCAGGCCAAGGTGACTGCCGCCGCAGTACCGCACGCCACCGCAGCCCAGGCAGCGCAGGATGCGCGGGATTACGACCAGGGTGTCGCCGACGGCAGAGAGTTGGGACGCCGCGCACAGGCCGCAGAGGACGCAGCCGCAGGGCTCAAGGCCCGCGCCCATGCCGCGGTGGCCGCCAACCCGCCGAAACCAGAATGCCAGCCTCAGGTCATCCCTGCGGCCCTCATGGGTGCGCTCAACGATCCGAAATTGATCGGAGGTGGCCAATGAAACGGCGGAATGTACATTTTGCCTGCCGGAATATACCGCGACTTGTGCTTGGCGCCGCCCAGGCCATCGCGTTGGCCGGCTGCGCCTCCACACCCGACACAATCGTCGTCAGTGGAAACGGCCACTGCCACCCGTCGCAGGCGCTGCCGCCGGCGATCTTGATCGAGACAATCCCGGCCAAGGACGCGGACGCCGGCACGCTCTACGACCTTCTGGTTGACTCTAGGAAGGCCGAGGGCTGGGCCGCCGCCAATTACCGCAAGCTCTGGGATGAGTGTGTCGGAACTGAGGGGCATGATGGTGCGGAGGGCGATCATGTCGGAGGCAAGTGAGGCCCAATTCCGCGAACGGCTCGCCCGCCTCGAGGAGCAGATGGAGAACCAGGCGGCGCGGATGGACATCGTCCAGACTGACATCCGGGCTATCAGATCAGCTCTGGACCAGATGAACGGCGGGAAGCGTTTGTTGCTGGGGATCTTCGCCGCGATCGGCGCCGTTGCAGCGATCATTGCCACCGTTACGGGCCTCGCGGAGCTGGTTCGGATGCTGAGAGGCTGAGCGCAGTCGATTTATCTTTCGGAAGGGCCCCGTTGGCGAAAGCAGGTGGGGCCTTTTGCGTTTTGAAGGGTGAGCCCTAGTCAGCTAGATTTATATTTAGAGAACATGGCGCTGATTCCGCGGTGATATTTGCTAGGAAGTGTCAGGGGGGGCAAATGTTTGATAAGAGCGAAGCCAAACAGAGGCGCGCCAACGACAATCCTTGGTACTGCCTCGCAACACTTTACGGTGAGCAGCTAGGGGAAGAGTTCGACGATGAACTCACGAAAAGAAATCGCGTAGCTTGGAATCGTTGGATGGCAGGAGCATTGAACGATGAGCAACGCGCAGAGCTCGTGAAGAGTGGATTCTCGGAAAACGAACTTGTCCCACTGTCGGATTCTGAAATATGCGCGTTTCGCGAGGCTTTCAACGTTCGCTGCGGTTGTGAGGGGGGGCTCTTACCTGATCTAACTGATGATATTGACTTCGATGACGTCCAGTTCTTTAGGCCAACGGCATTTGCAGGTTTTATATTTCCTCGTAATGTAAGCTTTATCGGGGCGGAGTTCTCCCGAGACGTCAGTTTTATCTCTGCGACGTTCTTAGGTGAAGTCGACTTCCGTTGTGCGACGTTCGCTTGCAACCATATCGATTTCGATTTGGCGATTTTCATAAGTGATACCGACTTCGGTGGGGCTAGTTTCTGTGGGGATGCCTGCTTCGAAGCTACTACATTTGAGGGAATTGCCAGCTTCAATTTAGCGAAATTCTTATGCAATGCTAGTTTCGAAAAGGCAACGTTCTCTCATTATGCTACATTCGAGAGTGTGAAGTTCTCCGGCTTTGCCGGCTTCGATACGACGATTTTCTACTGCGGTGTCTGTTTTGATGCGGTGGAGTTTTGCTGCGGAGGATCGTTCTTCTGGTCGGAACTCTGCGGCGCAAGTTTTGACGCAGCGAAATTTTTCGATGATGTAAAGTTTTCTTCGGCGATGTTCAGCCGTGGCTGTTGCTTCGACAAGGCTGTCTTCTTGGGTAGTCATGCTAACTTTGACAAGGCAATTTTCTACGGCAATGTTCGGTTTTGCTCGGCGATCTTCTCCGGGGGAGTCACGTTCTCATCGGCGGAGTTCTCCGACGATGTCCACTTCGACACGACGACGTTCTCCGCCAATGCGGATTTTGGTTCTGTGAAGTTTTCGTCCGATGTGAGCTTTCTTAACACAGTATTCAAGGAGAAGACTGTTTTTGTAGGTTCTCGATTTGAAAGCGGCGTACCGGATTTTCGTGGAGCAGCTTCACATGAAGCTACGGAATGGGACGGCGTCAGGTGGCCAGCGCCACCCCGCGATGATTCTGATGCTCGGAACCAAGTTCACTGCTATGAGCGCCTCAAGCTCGAGATGGCGCGCCTCAAGAAGTTCGATGACGAACAGTTCTTTTTCTGCAAGGAGTTGCGCGCGCGGCGCGGGCTTCTGCCTATTTTATGCATAGCGAGACCCCTCAACTATCTTTATCAGGCTTTGAGCGACTATGGCCAAAGTGTCGTTCAGCCGATCCTTTGGCTCCTCACGCTGTTCGCAATCGGCGGTACCATCTTTGCAATAACTCCGGTTCTTAAGGGCTCGCGTATGCCCGTGGCGGATGCAGCGTGGCTCAGTTTTGCGAATGTCTTTTCTTTCCTGCCTATAAGGCATGAAGTTGTTACTTCTGAGATTGTCGCTGGCCTATCGAACGCGGCAAAAGTTGTCGGAGTGCTTCAGTCTCTTCTTGGCGCTGTGCTGCTCTTTCTCCTTTGCCTCGCGTTGCGAAGCCGATTTCGAATGAGGTAATGGCTCGGGGTTACTCGATCTCAGGAATTGCTATCTTATCTTGTGAGCTTGCTGCGACCGAGGCGAACCACGTTGCATCGGCGATGCGGTGTCCGGTCGAATTCGCTGGGTTGAGAATTCGCACTTAGGCCACCCTTCGCACCGAAGCCACGGTACCGGCCGCCCGAGCGTGACGATTGAGCGGCCGTGGCCGAACGCCAGTGGTTTGCCGCAGTGTGGGCAGGGATCTCCGGCGCGCCACCCCTTTGGTGCGCGGTTCTTTTGCAAATGGATGAGGCCCGCTATTGCAACCGCGACAGCACTGGCGAGCACCATGAGAATGGTCAAGGCGCGGCCTTCCTACTTTGTATGTGTTGCCCTGTACTGCTGCACCATGGCGGGCGTCACGTCTTTCGGGTAGCAGATCGGCGAGTAGCCGCCCGGCCTGCTATACGCGCTACGCTTTCCGCAAGAGTGCCCACGCCTATCTACGTTGTAGGGGCAGGGGCAATTGCCGGGGTAGTTGGCAATCGACTCCTGAATAATGGCCCGTCGGATTTCCGCATCGCTCACAGCGGCTACGGCCGCTGTCGCTGATACCGCTGCAAGCACGAACGCATATGCGAACCGCATATCCCCCTCCGCGTTTGTTCTCGTAGGGAGGGTACGCTCTGTCTAGGTGTCTGCAACCCGTATCTATTCGAACCGGCTCGCTATCGAAGCTTTTGGGCCTTTTGCGGAATGGCGGACTAGCCCTAGCGGCTGGACTCTGGCTCGCTAGTGTTCTTGTATTGTTCTCATGATCTACCCTGACGATTTCAGCCGTCACCGGCCAATGACTAAGCCCGAAATGATCGAGACCGTTCGCAGGGCGGTGCTGCTCAAACTCGGCACCCTGCGTTCCGTTCCATGGCGCAAAGGAACGACATTGGAGACGCTGGTCCGAATGCAAGGCGCCGATGAATTCGCGAAGGACGTCGCCGAACATCTCATCTTGTCCAACAAGGTGCTGTTTCAGGGGCCACCTCAGCCTCATCACTCGGCTGGCGGCGGCCCGCCAACGGGAGGCGAATAATGTGCGGCAAGTTCACGTCGCTGGCGAGCTGGCGCGAGGTGCACGATTTCTCGCAGCCGCTTACCATTCCCGTCGGCGAGGCGGAGGTCATCACCTTCCGCCCGATGACGTCGTTGCCTGTGATCATCTGGGATCGTGAGGCGCGCTGCCGTCGAGTGGTGCCGATGCGCTGGGGATTCCCGCACCGCTCGGACTGGCGCCGGCCGGATCCTATCCACGCGCGGTCCGAGACGATCGACGAGCGGCCGACGTTCCGGGATGCATTCCTCGGGGGGCAGCGCGGAATAGTCGTGATGAGAACCTTCAACGAAGGCAAGGAACTGCCATCCAGCCGAACGGAGCAATGGACCATCGATCCCGGCGACGGCATCCCACGGGGCTTTGCCGTCCTCTGGCGGCTATTCGAGTTGAAGGACGTGCCGGCTCCGCTGCTTGCTTGCGTCATGGTCACGGTGCCGCCCTCGAAGCTGGTCGCCCAGATCACCGACCGGATGCCCGCGATCCTCGAGGATGCCGACTGGACGGCTTGGCTTGGCGAGACCGATGCGCCGCCGGCCGATGCCAAGGCGGTGTTGCGGACCATGGAGGGCGTCAACTGGACGATCGCTCCGGAGCCAAAGGCGCCCAAGAAGCCGAAGGCGAAGCCGGCGCCGGGCGCCGAAATAGTATAGCCGTAATGGGCCGCCTTACGCAGATCTTTTCATGTTAAGACGCGTGGCGGGCCCAGATAATCGTCCATCAGCGGCGAGGCCTGCGACATGAAGTGCAATCGAAAAACTGAGATTCGTGGCGCTGGGTACTCCGATAGAGGCAGTGCCAGGGGGGCAGTGCCACCCATCCGAACTCGTTCCAAATGCGGAAGCTACGGTTCAAGACGCAGGTGTGGTTGGTTCGTCGGGCACGCAAACGCCTGAGTAGGCGGACCGCCCGAAATCGTCTTCGACGAGGCCTGGTGGCGGTTGCTGCCCGCGTTCAGAAAAGCCTCATCAAGGTGCGCGTTGATATTGAGGGACGTGTTTATCGGGGGTGGGCGCGAGAAAAACGTCCGATGCCCGAGAACTTCTGCCTGGAGGACAACTACGAAGAATCCGCAAAATGCATAGGGCTCATTCGCGATCGATTGGCAGCCAGCTCCGCAGCTGAAAGCAAGCGAAAGCGTCGTACGCGGACGACACTTCCGATAATACCAGGTTACAACGACTTTACGGTGATGAAGCACTGTTCCCCCTCTGCTGCACTCGTTTTGGCATCAGAGTTTGACAGGGCTCGCGCGCTCAATGGCTGGAGCATACCACTCATTGACGTTCATCGGTGGGAACCGGAAGTCGTTGCTTTACTCGACGAGATTGGTTTTTTTGAGCTCCTTGAGATTCCGAGGCCGGACCATAAAGTCCCTCAGAAGGACATTCAGATCCTGCAATTTCAAACAGGGAGGCTGGTTGCTCGCGAGGAGGTCGCCAGCATTACTGGTAGGCTGAGTTCACTCTTGATAAGCGATACTCCCAAGCTCGGGAACGATGAGGACTTCTTGGGGACGATCATGCAGCTTCTTGGGGCTATCCAAGAAGCGACCGAGAATTCCTGTCACCACGCCTATCGGAATACGACAGTTCCTGACCAGAACAAGCGGTGGTGGGCAACTGGCGCCATAAACACTAAGACTCGTCATTTGAACCTGTCCGTGTATGATCAGGGTAGGTCAATTCCAGATACCTTGCCCGAATGGGACAAATACCCATTTGTGCAATCCCGTCTTGCACGCTTTCGGCGGTTCATCGGCGAAATTCTGGGTGAAGACGAGCTCGACGCCGTCAAAATTCGGCTAGCGATGGATGCGCCAAGATCCTCCACCCTCCAAAGTTACCGTGGGAAAGGATTTCCGCTGTTCAAAAGGGTGGTTGAGCAGAGCAGAGATGCAAAGTTGAGGATACTTAGCAGGCGCGGTGAGTTTATATATGAGAAAGGACGCCATCCAAGGGCGTATTCCCTTAACACACCGTTGAATGGTACACTGGTAGAGTGGGATTTGTGGGTGTAAACCCTGCCCGGAGGTACATATGCCCGAGAAAACGATCACGATAGGCAAGGACTTCACTCGGGTCCCTGGTGGACGGTATCGCGAGTTTGGGCCCTTTAGTGGGGAACAATTTCGGGAGGATGTGCTCGTACCAGCGCTCAACGAGAACGAGCGCGTGACTGTTTTCCTCGACGATGTCGAATCATATATGAGTTCGTTTTTGGAAGAGGCGTTTGGCGGCCTCATTCGCAAGGGCCATTTTACGTACGACGATTTGAAGAACCGGCTCAGAGTTACGGCCGTTGCCAAGCGCTACTTGATCTACGTGCAGATGGTAGCTCAGGACATGGTCGACGCGTCTAATACACCGCCCAACGAGAAGTCACCTAAAGTGGCATAATGAGCGACTTTTACTCAGCCTTGCTGGGTGTGCTAGCAGGTATCCTCACCGGGTCGGCGCTTGAGTGGTGGAAAGCCAGCAGGGATAATCTGTCTTCTTCATGTGGCGCCTTCTGTGATCTGATCGGGTCAGCAGCCGATCTGGGTGCGCGATTTTGGCTCACTGCTGGCTCGAATTCTGACCAAGAAGCGTTGCTTCGCCTAGCAAAGCTTTCCGGTTTTCAAACTCTAATTTCAGGCTATCTCGAGTTGCTCGACGACCGCTTACACGACGCCGGCTTTGTATCGATATCCGAAGCTCTGGCGCACTTTTTTAAGGCGCTAACCGGATACAACTCGGACGATCCCACTCGGCTGCCTTCAAAAGAGGCCGCAGTTCGGGTCCAAACCGCTGCCGCCTCGGTTATCTTGACGGTTCGCCGTGCTGCCTACGAACGGTTTTCGTTGAAGAAGACAATCCTGAGAATATTTTCTACTTCGCCCATGAGGTCTATTCACTGGGGATTTTCCAACGACAATCTCTAGGGCGGCGGTTAAGTAGATGCACGTCGGTTGCTCCGAGTTGAGACTAATCTTGAGACTACGTTCTCGTCTGTTCCGGATTTGGGCAGATTCCGCTCGTGCCTGCACATGCGAGAAAACTGAGGTTTTCCGCGCATAATCTAGTAGGCCGCTTTCGTTTACACCGAGAGGGTCGGAGTTCAAAACTCTGCACCAACCAGCAAGCTGGTCGTGCAGATCACAGACCTGATGCCCGCTATCCTCGAAGACGCCGATTGGCCATCGTGGTTAGGTGAGAGCAGGGCATCGCCGGCGGCGGCGAAGGCCACGCTACGAACCATGGAGGGCGTCAACTGGCAGATGGCCCCGGAACCAAAGAAGCCGCGCAGCGCTTAGCCTTCTCATCGAGAATATTGAAACAGCGCTTTGCGTCATCATCTAGCTCATTAATCAAGGCATCGATGAGACCCATGAAGCGGCCGATTTGCCCTCTCATGGATTGGACCGTGATAGCGTCACTATTGATGAACTCTTCGACCCTGGCGTCTAGGGTGAGATACAATTCAATAGCCTCTCGATTACATAAACCGAGACAGTTCCACACTGTCGCGAGCGGTGGCTTTGCTACTAACTGGCGCCAGTTAGTTGGGGCGATTCCGTTTGCCACCGAGTATTGCGGTAGATCTAGATAACCTTGTAGCCGCTTGCCGTCGTCTCTTATTCGGCGCACGACACCTATGAGCAATCGAGTTGCGCTGACGCCGTCAGCGGCGCGCTTACGGCGGCTTTCGTTTTTCAGCGCTACGTTCTGTTCATTCACGGCGGCTACCTGAATCTTTGCCGCGTGCATCGCACCCCCGTAAGCGACAACGCCAGCAATCAAGGCAAGAACACCGGATATGATACTTCCCTGGTCACGGCAGAAGACGTAACTCCCAGGGATGAACAGAAGCCCGAGCAAAAGAAGCCCGAGCAAAACACCACATTCCGCAATTCCGACCTTAACAAGAGTGCTCATGCCCGTAGCCTCGAAATTGTGCTGTGGCTGACATTGTAGCAGCTGGCGTTGCCCCCTAACAAAATGCAGGTTGGTGCATCCTCGAACAATGACCACCGAGGTCGGCGCCTGTCCAACTATATGGCTGCTATGGCCAGTCGATCGGCGCGTTGGCAATGTTGCAGAAGGCGATCCGAAGCTTGTCGAATCGGTTGTCTGGTGGTGGCAATAAAAGGGTGTGCGCGGCAGAGAATTTGGTGTGGGAAACGGTGTGGGACTTTTCTGCTAAAACTCGTTTTGTTCTGCCTGCCGAGGCCTGCACGAGTTCAATAGTTTCAACGTGTTAGGAAATAGGCGTCAGTTTAGGAAACCGATGCTCTATCCGGCTGAGCTACGGGGTCTGCAGGGCGAAATTGCCTGTTCGCCACCCCAAGTGCAAGAGTCTGTACCAAAAGCCGGATTAGGAGCCAGTCGCGGTTTGCGCCGCCGCCGCGGGGGCTATAACCTGTCCCGGATATGCGGGAGAGGGCCTATGCGCCGGATTTTGGCTAAGGTGGCCGCGTGCTTGGCGGCCACGGCGGCATTTGCCGCGGCGGGCCATGCCGGCGACGCGTGGTCGGATTTGCAGGCCTGCCGCAGCCTCGGCAACGCCGAGCGGCTGGCCTGTTTTGATCGCGTCCTTGCGGGCCATGACTCGGCGCGCGCTCCCGTCGCTGCGGCCAAGCCGGACGCCGATTTTGGTAGTGATCGTTTGCCGAAGAACGATGCGACGCCACCGCAACGCGAGTCGATGACGGCCAAGGTGGCGCAGGTACGCTGGAATCCCTTCAAACACTTCAGCATCACGCTCGATAACGGCCAGGTGTGGCGCCAGATCGATGCCGACAGCGAAACCGCCGTTGGCCGACTCGTGCCCGCCGCAACGGTCAAAATCACCCGCGGGTTTCTCGGCAGCTACAGCTTGGCTGTCGAAGGCGAATGGGGCATTTACAAAGTCAAACGCATTAAATGAACGGAGACAGATCGTGCGCAAACTTTTCGCGGGATTGATGGCGGTTGCCGCTATGGCGGCTGGGGCCGAGGCGGCGCCGAATCTGGAGTTCTCGATCGGCATCTGCTCCGCCAAGACCAACGCCAAGGAACGTCTGGCCTGCTACGACGCCATCGCCCAGCGCCTGCGCGCCGGTGAGATCGCGGCCCCGGTTGCGGTGCCTGCTGCTCCTGCGCCTGTGGCTGTCGCTCCCGCCGCACCTGCACCCGTCGCCCCTGCGCCCCTTGCTGCCGCGCCTGTTGCTGCTGCGCCCGCTCCGGCCCCGGCGCCTGTACCCGCCGCAGCGCCAGCGCCCGAGACCCAGTTCGGCGCCGAAGCTCTCAAGAAGGAAACCCGCGCGGCGACCGGCCAGCCCGAGCAGCTCGACGAGATCCACGGCGTAATCGCGAAGCTTGCTTTCTCGCCGATCGGACGGGCCATCGTGACCTTGGACAACGGCCAGGTCTGGCGGCAAGTCGAGGGCGACACCGACCGCTTCAAAGGCAAGGAAGGCGATACCGCTACGATCGAGCGCGCGCTTCTCGGCAGCTACAGCCTGACCGTCCAGGGCCGCAACCAGCTGATCAAAGTCCAGCGCGTCCGCTGATCCGGCTTAACGCGGATCGGATTTCGTCAGCCACTCGTTCCAGAACACGGCGACGTCGGCGCCGTGCAGCCGCCACCAGCCGTCGTCGACCTGGAACGCGGTGGCGAAGTGCGCCGTCGGCAGGTAAGGACGCATGGCGATGCCGAGTTCCGGATGCTTGCCGACATAAGCGAGGGCGCTGTGGCGCGCCGGGCCGTAGGCGATCCAGCTCGTCATCTTGCCCAGCACCGGTGCGCTGGTGGCATAGCGCACGAAATCCATCGCCCGCTTGGCTTTGGGATTGCCGTGCGGAATGCCGAACACTTCCGATTGATACAGCTGGCGGTCCCAGATGATCGTCATCGGGGGCCCGGCAGGCCCGTCTTTCTCGGCATCGAACACGGCCCAGCTCGGCAGTGACGCCAGCGCTGCGCGGCCGTCCTTGAGCATCGCGGTCGCATCGGCCGGATTGTCGTACCAGACGAGGCTGCCGCGCAGGCTGTCGAGCTTCTTCAGGGCTCGCGCTACGCCTTGCGGACTGGACAGCACCTCGTAGACGTCTTTCGGCGCCACGCCATCAGCGAGCAGGGCCATTTCGACCGTCAGCTTGGCGTTGGCGCGCGGCAGCGCCCGCTTGCCGGGATAGCGCTGCAGGTCGAAGAAATCGGTCAGGGTTGCCGGGGCTTTGTCGCCGAATTTCACCGGTGCTGCGGCGACGACCTGGCTGTAGATCGCGCTCGCCACCCAGCACGGGCCGATGGCGCCAGGGACGAAATCGTTCGCGGCTGGCGTGCCGTTGGGGGCGGCGGGAAGCTGCGACGCATCGATCTTTTCGAGCAAGCCTGACTGGCAGGCCGCGACCGCATCAGGCAGCTCCATATCGACGACATCCCAGTCGTAGTGGTGGCTCGCCACCTGCTGCGCCAGCTCCTTGGTGCCGCCGTTATACGAGGTGAACAGGGCGTCGACGCCGCTCGCCATGCCGAACGGAATGATCTGCGCCGAGCGCTGGGCGTGGCCGTAATCGCCTTCCCAGGTGGCGACGGTGAGGACTGGCTTGGTCCGGGTCAGGTTGAGAACCGCGTAATAGCCGCCCGCAAGCGCCACCGCTGCGCCGACCAGCGCCACAACACCCCACGTTTTCATGTCATGCCTCAGTGAATGCCGAACATGTCCTTGAGCTGATCGCCCACGTTCTTCTTTTTACCGCTCTGGCCGCTCTTGTCACTGCTTTTGCCGCCGAAAAGGCCGCCCAGCGCCGAGCCGCCGTTTTTCAAGCTGTCCATCATGCCGCCCACGATGCCTGCGACGTCGGGGGCGTAGTGCAGTTTGTCCCAGCTTCCGTGGATCAGGAACGGCACGCCGATGCCGTAACCGCTGACGCTCGCCTCCGGCCGCACCCGCATCGCGATGGTGCGATTGCCGACATCGATGGCGCCCTGGCCGGTCATCTCCACCACCGGGCCTTCGAGATGGAAGTCGCGGGTCGTCATCACGCCGTCGGCGATGGCGAAGCTGGCGCCCATGCCGTGGAACGCCGTCGCCGCCGTATCGCCGGTGGCGCCACCGCCGAGCACCGTCTTGACCGAACGCGCCACGGCGCCGAGATCGACGCCCTTGAAGCGGCCATCGGCGCCCCGGATCGCGCCTTTGCCCGACAGCGAATGCAGGATCGCGTTGGGGCTGGCGCCGCTCATGGCGATATCGAGATCAATCGCGCCGATGCCTTCGATGCGGTTGAGCCCGAGCGTATCGGTGAGGAACGGCTTCAACTGCACGCCGGAGAAGCGGAGCGTATTGGCGAAGCGAGGGACGGCGCCGCGCGCATCAATCGTCAGTTCGGCCTTGCCGCCGCCGCTATAGAGCGCAATCTGGTCCAGATAGGCGTGCAGCAGCCCATCCTGCGTTTCCACGCGCAAATCCGTGCGGCCGAGATGCAGGCCTTGCACCCGGAGCGCGCCCGCCGTCAGGGCCAAACGGCCGTTGAATTCCTTGATCAGCGCGACGCTGATCGGCTTTTTGCTCCAGCCGGTCTCTTTCGGTTGACCCGGGACGTGCTGGCCGCCTGACAGATACGGATTGAGGTCGAGATGATCGACGGTCAGTGCGCCATCGAGCACCGGCACTTTGGCCTGCGCATCGACCGCCAGTCGCCCGGTCAAGGTCTGGCCGTCGAGCACGACCTTCAGCCCGTCGAAGGTGGTGACCTTGTCCTTGTTTTCGAACTTCGCCGCCAGTGCGAGCTTGCCGAGGCCGCCCGCCGGCAGCTTGGTGCCGAACCACGCTGCCAAGTCGCGGAAGCTGGGACTGTCGAGCTTGATGTCGCCGTGGGTGTCGCCATCGGGTGTCATGATGCCGGTGACGGCGGCGTGCATCAGATCGGCGTCGATCTTGAGATCGAACTTCGTCGTGCCCGAACCGAGGAAGGTCTGCAGCGTCGCGAGGTGGGCCGAGAAGGTCAGCTTGCGGTTGGCATAGGTCATGTCGCCATCGGCCGTGACCGGTTGGTTGGCAGTGGTGATGCCGACCGTGACGTTGACGTGCTCCAGGGCGCGATGGGTGTTGGTCTTGGCGTTGTCGTAGGTCACCCGGCCGTCGCTGACCTTGATGCCGGAAAATTCGGTGCCGGCGGGCAGGGTGAGGGTGCCCTTCTTCTCGCCGGTGGTCTCTTTGCCGAATTTCCAGTTGGGGTTGCCGGACTTGTCGACTTCCAGCGCAATGGTCGGCTGGTCGAGCACGATCTTGTCGAGCGCGATCC
>JAHFQC010000129.1 GCA_023259375.1 Alphaproteobacteria bacterium | reverse complement strand
GCGGTTCGTCGTGCGCCGTGGCGGCGCGTCTGGCGCTGGGTGCTACCGCCACCGACACTGGCGGATCGATCCGCACCCCGGCCGCGGTCACCGGCACCACCGGCGTCAAACCGACTTACGGCCGCTGCTCGCGCTACGGTATCGTGGCGTTCGCGTCGTCGCTCGATCAGGCTGGCCCGATCAGCTCGACGGTGCGCGACTGCGCCATCATGCTGAAGGCGATGGCCTCGGTGGACCCCAAAGATTCCACCAGCGTCGATGTCCCGGTTCCCGATTACGAAGCCGGGCTCGAAGGCGGCGTGAAAGGTCTGCGGATCGGCATTCCGAAGGAATACCGCCTGGAAGGCACCGCCCCCGAGATCACCGCGAACTGGGAAAAAGGCATCGAGTGGATGAAGGCGCAGGGCGCCGAGATCGTCGATATCTCGCTGCCGCACACCAAGTACGCGCTCCCCACTTATTATATTATCGCCCCGGCGGAGTGCTCCTCGAACCTGGCGCGCTATGATGGCGTGCGCTACGGCCACCGTGCCGCCGATCCCAAGGATCTGATCGACCTCTACGAGCGCTCGCGTGGCGAAGGTTTCGGCGCCGAAGTCCGCCGCCGCATCCTGATCGGCACCTATGTGCTGTCGGCCGGCTATTACGACGCCTATTACCTGCGCGCCCAGAAGGTCCGCGCCCTGATCGCCCGCGATTTCACCGAGGCCTACAAGAAGTGCGACGTGATCCTCACGCCCGCCACCCCGGCGCCGGCCTTCGCGATCGGCGAGAAGGTGGCCGACCCGCTCACTATGTACCTCTATGACGTGTTCACCGTGACGGTGAACCTCGCCGGGCTGCCGAGCCTGGTGGTCCCGTCGGGCGTCAACGATGCCGGACTGCCGCTCGGGCTGCAGCTCATCGGCAAGGCGTTCGACGAAGCAACCCTGTTCCGCGCCGGCCGTGCGCTCGAAATCGCGGCCGAATTCAAAGCCAAACCTGAAAAATGGTGGAGGGGATGATGCGCAAACTCGTTTCCAGCGGGTCGAAGTTCGAAAAGGAATTGGGATTTTCGCGGGCGGTCCGGGTCGGATCGCATATTACGATTTCCGGAACGGCCGCGATCGGACCGGACGGCAAGACCTGCGGCGTCGCCGATCCCGCCAAGCAAGCCCGCCGCATCTTCGAGATCGTGGGGGAAAGCCTGAAAGAGTTGGGCGCCTCATTCGAGGACGTGGTCCGCACCCGCATCATGCTGCGCTATGCCGACGACTGGAAAGCGGTCGGCAAGGTCCATGGGGAAGTGTTCGGCGATATCCGTCCGGCCACCTGTTTTGTCCAGGTCAGCCGCTTCATCGACCCCGATTGGCTGGTCGAGATCGAAGTGGATGCCTATGTCGAGAGCGATAAATCATGAGCACCGAACGCGCCGCGAAGCTGATCCAGGGATCCACCGGCGGCTGGGAAGTCGTCGTCGGCCTGGAAGTCCATTGCCAGGTTCTGTCCAATGCCAAACTGTTTTCGGGCGCGGCGACCGCTTTCGGTGCCGATCCGAACAGTCAGGTCAGCTTCGTCGACGCGGCGATGCCGGGCATGTTGCCGGTTATCAACAAGTTTTGTGTCGAGCAGGCGGTGCGCACCGGTCTCGGTCTGAAAGCCCAGATCAACCTGCGTAGCGTTTTCGACCGTAAAAATTATTTCTACGCCGATCTGCCCGCCGGCTATCAGATTTCCCAGTACAAAAACCCGATCGTCGGCGAAGGCGAGGTCCTGGTCGACCTTCCAAGCGGTGACGTTGCCCGCGTTGGCATCGAACGCCTGCATCTTGAGCAGGATGCGGGCAAATCGATCCACGATCAGAGCCCCGATCATTCCTTTGTCGACCTCAACCGTGCCGGCATCGCCCTGATGGAGATCGTCAGCAAGCCGGATATGCGGTCGGCCGAAGAGGCGTCGCTGTTCCTGAGGAAGCTCCGGGCGATCGTGCGCTATCTCGGCACCTGCGACGGCAATATGGAAGAGGGCTCCATGCGCGCCGACGTCAACGTGTCGGTGCACAAGCCCGGCACGCCGTTCAATACCCGCTGTGAAATCAAGAACATGAACTCGATGCGCTTCATCGTGCAGGCGATCGAGTACGAAAGCCGGCGGCAGATCGACGTGCTCGAATCCGGCGGCACCATCCAGCAGCAGACGCTGCTCTTCGATACCAAGACGGGTGAAACGCGGCCGATGCGGTCGAAGGAAGAGGCGCACGACTATAGGTACTTCCCCGATCCCGACCTGCTGCCGCTCGAGTTTGAACAGAGCTGGGTCGATGAGATCGCCGCGACGTTGCCGGAACTGCCGGATGCGAAGAAGGACCGCTTCATGGCGATGGGCCTCAACGCCTACGACGCCCTGGTGCTGGTCGCCGAAAAAGAAACAGCGGCATACTTCGAAGACATGCTGGCCGCCGGCGTCGATGCAAAGTCGGCCGCTAACTGGTTGAACAATGAGTATTTTGGCCGTTTGAACAAAGCCGGCCTGTCGGTCACGGAAGGTCCGGTGAGCGCCGCGGTCAACGCCGAGATCATCAAGATGGTCGGCGAGAACATCATCTCGGGGAAGATCGCCAAGGACGTTCTCGACATCGTGTGGTCCGAAGGCGGCGATCCGCGTGCGATCGTCGAGCAGCGCGGCCTCAAGCAGGTGACGGATACCGGTGCGATCGAGAAAGCGGTCGATGCGGTGATCGCTGCGAACCCCGACAAGGTGGAAGCGGCGAAGCTGAAGCCTGCGATGGCGGGTTGGTTTGTCGGTCAGGTGATGAAGGCGACGGGTGGAAAAGCGAACCCGGCGACCGTCAACGCGCTCATCAAAACACGACTCGGACTGCCCGATTAGGGGTGATTCGTACAAGAACATCCCTCGAGGGGCGTCAAGCGGTAAACGTGCGGGATTTCGTCCGTGCGCGGATGAAGTGCATTTAATATCGATAAATTGCGGCTTTTTTGCATTTGGGCCTTGACGGACTTTTTTCCGCCAAGGGGAGGTATTGCATTCTTAACCTCAACCCACTCATATTGTTGGCGTTTTGGGGGGCGGCAGAGTCGCCTGACCCGGACGACACGTAAGAGGAGTCACTTCTCATGCCAAAAGTTGCGAAGAAGAAAGTCGCCAAGAAAGTCGCGAAGAAGAAGGTGAAGAAGACGACGAAGAAGAAGGCGAAGAAATAAGCCTTCGACGTCATTCACCGCGCGATGAACGCGGATAGTTCACGGTGGATCCCTACGGGAGAAACCGATGACTAAGGCAACGGCCGCGGCAGTCCTCTGACACTAAGGTGTCAAACGGACGTCGCGGCCAGCCCGTTTTAGGGGTACTTTTCTACCCCCGCGCGCGACCTGATCGTGCTGTCGGCACTGGGAGCGCGGGGGATCAAGCAGCGCCAGCGTACGAGAGCGCCGAAGGGGGCCAGCCATGCGCATCACCCCATCTCTCCTTTGTTTTTTCCTGATTTTTTCCGCCGCACCGGCTGCCGATCCGGTGTCGCCGACCGACACTTATATGATGGCGCGCGACCGCTACATCGCGGCCTTCAAGGATGCTGCCGACGGAGACAAGAAGGCTGAGGCGGCGCTTGGCGGGGTCGAACGGTTGCTCAGGGCGGCCGTCCCGGCATGGACGAGCCCCGGGTTTCCATCGCCGGGCGAAGTCAACACCAGTTGCCTCGACGACAACGACCTCGGTTTCAGCGCCCTCGATGGTTTGGCCTATGACGCCGGCGATACCTCGGTCATCGTCACCAGCCGGGAGCTGCTGCTGCGCTGGCTGACCCGTCACAACGCGGAGTCCGGCAACGACAAGATGCCGGTCTCGATCCCGAGAGTGTTCCGGGCGGGGAACTTCTGGACCTATTCGTCGTGTCCCGACGCCGCCGCGCAGTTGACCGGCATGGTGTTGGTGAAGGCTCCGCCGGGCGCGGACGTTGCCATCGCGCAGACTGCCGCCTTTGCCCAGGTCCCTGCGAAGGATGATCCTCCTTCGGCGCTGTTGGCCGCGGTTGTTCGCGGCGACCGCGTCTTCATCGCCCGCCAGAAGCTGACCGTCACCTTCGACAAACCGGAAATGTGCAAGAAGGCCTTGGACCAGACGCTCGCCAAATCCGAAATGGCGCAGAAGGAGTATCAAGCCGCGAAGGAAAAAGATCCGAAGGCGGTCGACAAATCGGTGCAGTTGAAAGAGCTGGCCGATCGCGACTATCGCGCTTGTTTCGCCCAGCATCTGCCGACGCAAAAGAACTACGCGGCGCTTCAGAAACAGGCCCAAACGCTGGTCGATCTGCTGCGCTGATCAGGGAAAGTCCTAACGGATATAAACCATTAAGGCAGGTTAGCGTTAACCGCGCCTTAGTTTCTCTGCCACACGATCTCCGTCCGCGGGAGGGGTTGTTCCAACTCAACCGGGGAAACTTTTCGGGGGTCTTTTAGCGATGGCCTGTGTGGATGTGGATTTTCTGACTCAATACGAAACGGACGCCAAGAGAGGGCGGGCCGAAGCGCTTTACAATCTCGGTCTGGCGTACTCGACCGGGAACGGAGTCGGCGTGGATTTCGTTGCTGCTCACAAATGGTTCAACCTCGCAGCCATGCGGGGCGTCGATGCGGCGAAGGGCTGGCGCGCCCAGGTGGCGAGCGAGATGCTGCCGGCGCAGATCGCCGAGGCCCAGCGCCTCGCCCGCGAATGGCTGAGCATGTTCCACTGAACCTGCCGACGTCTTCAGTTTGACGTCGACCGCCGATCCTTCGGCTTCTTCGTCGGCACTGGCGGTGGCGGCGGGGCAGGCGGCGTCAGGATCTTCTGCGGCGGCGGGTTGGCGTAGAGGTCGTTCAGGATACGCAACGGCGTGTCGCGGCCGCCCAGGCGCGCGCGATAGACCTGCAAGTTTTCCACGATCCGTTGCACGTAATTCCGGGTCTCGCCGTAGCTGATGCTTTCGATCCAGTCGATCGGATCGACCGACGGGCTCCGCGGATCGCCGAAGGTCTCGATCCAGCGCTTCGCATTGGTGGCGCCGGCATTGTAGGCCGCGGCCGACACAATCACCGAATTCCCCCAATTGGCGAGATACGACGAGAACTCGGTCATGCCGAGCTGCATGTTGTAGGTCACGTCGGTGGTCAGCGCGTTCGGCCGGTAGGGCAGGCCCGCCCGCTTGGCGTTGGTCCGCGCGGCGGCAGGCGTGAGCTGCATCATGCCGCGCGCATTGGCGCTGCTGACGCTTTGCGGATCGAACTCGGTTTCCTGGCGGATGATGGCGTGGACCAGCGCCTGTTCCGGCTCCGGCGGCGGGCCTTTGTAAACGGGCACCGCAATGACCGGATAGGCGTAGATGGGAAAGTCGATGCCGTCATAACCGAGCACTTTGGCGACGCGTAAGGCCACATCGCGATAGCCCATCTCTGTCAGCATCGCCGCGATTTGTTTGCCGTGCGCGGCGCCGGGGTGCAGCTCGAGATAACGCAAAGCGAAGCCACGCATCAGATCTTGGGCGCCGAGATCGCCCAGCACGCGGATCGCCTTGACCAGGTCGTCGTTATTGAAGGTCGCCGCGGAC
Organism: Alphaproteobacteria bacterium; assembly: GCA_023259375.1. Lineage (GTDB taxonomy): Bacteria > Pseudomonadota > Alphaproteobacteria > Micropepsales > Micropepsaceae > Rhizomicrobium. Next base: position 3,335 of record JAHFQC010000129.1, on the reverse strand, counting down.
GGTGTGGCCTCGACCTTTGCCGTGGTCAGCCGCAGCGTCGGCGAGGGATCGATGCGGGTCAGCGCCAGTTGGCCGTAGAAGGTTTCCGGCGCGTCCGCCGCCAGCTTGTAGGCCTTGTAGGCGTTTTCGTTATCGCCGAGCGCTTCGTAGGCCCGTCCGCTCCAGTAATAGCCGCGGGCGCGACTGATCGGGCGCGACACGCCGTTGGTCAGCCGCTTGAAATGCGGCAAGGCACTGGCGGCGTCGTTGAGGTGGCGCAGCGCGATCCAGCCGGCGAGGAATTCGGAGTCCGACATCTCGCTGCCGCTGGCAATGCCGGTATCGGCGACCAGCTTGTAGGCCAGCGGGATCTTTTTCTGCTTCAGCATCTCGCGGGCGACGATGTGGGTTTCGGCCCATACCGGCGCCGCGCGGGTCTTGAACAAGTCGCGCACTGCAGGCCGCGTCAGAAGTTCGGCGGCGGCATCGAAATCGGCATTCTTGCGGGCGGCACGGGCGCGATCAAACAGCAGCGCCCCGTTGCCGGCGAGTTCGGCAGAAAGTTCGCCAAGCGCCTTGGCGGCGCGGCGCGGATCGGTCTTCACCGCGATGCGGGCATTGGCGAGGCGCTGGCTGTCATCGTCGACGCGCGCCATTTCGCGGCGGGCGGCGGTGATCTGGTCGCTCCACAACAGATTGTCGAGCCGGCGCTTGTCGACGTCGGGCGTGAGAATGGAACCGTCCTTCTGGACGATCGCGAGTTCTTCGGGCAGTTCGAAGGTGCCCGCGGCCCAGCCGTCGCGGACGAGTTTCTTGCCCCATTCGGTTTTGCCGGTTGCGATCAAGGCATCGCCGAGCCGGATCATGCCGAGCGCGCTGATCGGATTGCGGCCAGTGAACCAGGCGATCACCGATCCGGGCGCGGTCGCCGGGTCCATCGCCTCTTCGGCGCGGACTTGAATAATATTGCGCCGCGGCCAATCGGGATTGGCCTTCAGGAACGCATCGATGTCCGCGAACGGTGCCTTGGAATTCCTGTCCTGGACATAGCGCCAGTGCACCAGCGCCTTGGCGATCGGGTTGCGGCCTTGCTGGGCGAGGGAAAGCGCCGTGGACCAGTCGCCGCGGCCCGCTGCTTCGAAGGCGCGGATAAACAGGTCGTGATCGGCGGCGGAAAGGACTTTGGTCGTGCTGGTGCGCAACCCGGATTCGGCGTCCGAAACCATCATGTCGTCGCCGATTGGGCGCATGGTGATGACACTGCCCTGGCGCTCCACCCCAGCGGGCAGCGGATCTGCCGCGGCCGCCCCTATCAACAGGATGGCCAAAACGGGCAGGGCACGGGCAGGCATGTGTTCAGTCCCAAGATTTCGAGAATGGAATCGACCTTAATGTCGCGGGGGAGCACACTACAATCGTAATATGGGGAACATCGCGCATTCGCCGCGGCAAAAACCTTGCCCTGGCGAGGACAAACGCTATTTTGCGCCCAAAATTACGAGGTCGCCCCGATGCCGTTCACGCCCAAGAGCTTCAAAGGCTCCATCCCCGCGCTGATTACGCCGATGAAAGACGGCGCCGTCGACGAGACCGCGTTCCGGAAGTTGGTCCGCTGGCAGATCGCGCAAGGCTCGAGCGGCTTGGTTCCCTGCGGCACGACCGGCGAGTCGCCGACCCTTAGCCATGAAGAACATATGCGGGTGATCGACATCTGCCTCGAAGAGACCGATGGCCGCGTGCCGGTGATCGCCGGCGCCGGATCGAACTCGACGGCGGAAGCGATCTCGCTGACCAAGCACGCCAAGGCGATGGGCGCCGATGCGGTGTTGTCGGTGACCGGCTACTACAACAAGCCATCGCAGGAAGGTATCTACCGCCACTACGCCGCCATCGCCGAAGCGGTCGATATTCCGATCATCCTCTACAACATCCCCGCGCGCGCGATCGTCGGCATCGATGTCGAGACCATGGGCCGGCTGGCGAAAATCCCGAACATCATCGGCGTCAAGGATGCCACCGCCAATCTCGCCCGCGTGCTGCGCGAGCGCACCGCTTGCGGTCCCGATTGGGTCCAGCTCTCCGGCGAAGACGGCACCGCGCTCGCCTACATGGCGCAGGGCGCCCAGGGCGTCATTTCGGTGACCGCCAACATCGCGCCGAAACTGTGCGCCGACTTCCAGAAGGCCTGTGCCGAGAAGCGTTGGGACGACGCCCTCGCGCTGCAGACCAAGCTGATGCCGCTGCACGATGCCATGTTCTGCGAACCGAGCCCGGCGCCGGTGAAGTACGCCGCCTCCGTCCTCGGCATCTGCAACGACGAGGTCCGCCTGCCGATGATGGCCGCCACCGAAACCGCCCGCGCCAAAGTCCGCGCCGCAATGGAACTGGTGGGCGTAACAGCGGAGTAATGCCGGGGTTTGTTCCGGCGCGCCGCCTCCCTATATAATGACGGTGTCATCAGGAGCCGCCCCGTGGCCAAGAAGAATCCAGACGACGACCGCAAGATCGTCGCCGACAACCGCAAGGCCCGCTTTGCCTTTGCCATCGAAGATACCTTCGAGGCCGGCATCGTGCTGACCGGATCGGAAGTGAAGTCGCTGCGCAACGGCCGCTCGACGATCGCGGAGTCCTATGCCCAGGCCAAGGACGGCGAAATCTTCCTGATCAACGCCAACATCCCCGAATACACCCAGGCCAACCGTTTCGGCCACGAGCCCAAGCGCATCCGCAAGCTGCTGGTGCACAAGACCCAGGTACGCAAGCTTTCCGCTGCGATCCAGCGCGATGGCATGACGCTGGTGCCGCTCAAGCTCTATTTCACCCCGCGCGGCATCGCCAAGCTGGAGATCGGCGTCGCCAAGGGCAAGAAGCTGCACGACAAGCGCGAGACCGAGAAGAAACGCGACTGGGCCCGCGACAAGGCCCGGATCATGCGGGCGAAGGGCTAGGGTTTGGGCGCGAGGTGCGGCGCCCACAGACTTTGCAGCGTCTCGGTGCGGCCAGCGGTGATGTCGCCGATCAGCAGCCACGTCTCTTCGATGGCATCGAGCAAATGACTTGCTCCGCTGGTGGCGGTCGTGACGCCTTCCGTGGTCCAGCTCCAGGCCCAACCCTCTTTGGCAGGACGGCGCGCATCAAGCCAGACGAGGCGGTCGTTCCAGGCGTGAAGTCTCAGCAACGGCCCGCGGCCGACGATGCCGCCGATCTGAATTTCCAGCCGTTCGCGTGCGCTATCGCCTTCTTCGTGGGCCTTGATGAGTTCGACATTGCAGGCGCGATGGCTGAGGGCGCGGCGTCTATTGCGGAAGGCCGTTGCCAGATCGGTGAGGAAGACGCTCTCGAGGGAGGGAATGTCT
>JAHFQC010000075.1 GCA_023259375.1 Alphaproteobacteria bacterium | reverse complement strand
TGGCGGATGCTGACGAGACGGTCACGCCCTATCTGTCGACCCGCGATGTGGCGAAGCTCCTTTACAAGCTTGGTCCCGAGAGGTTCCGCGATCGCGTCCGCCTGGCTTGGGCCGAGGCGCCGCAAGCCTTCGTGCAATGGCGCACGTTTCTCGCCAGCGCCAACGAGTGGCAGCGGCCGGTATTTCCGCTTTCCGGTGATGCCGTGATGGCGGCGGGCGTGCCGAAAGGCCCCGCGGTGGGGCAGGTTCTGGCCGAAGTTGAATCCTGGTGGATCGAAAACGGCTTTACGGCGGATAGCGCAGCGGTGCAGAACGCCTTGCGCCGCGCCGTCGAAAAGGTCCGCTGATGCCGTTTGAAATTGTCGAGTCCCTCAGTCTGCCGGGCGATCCGAACAAGCCGAACGAAGATGCGTTCGCCGCCGAACCGTTTGGCGCGCTGGTGATCGACGGCGCCACCATGGTGTCGGAAAACCTGATGCCGGGGCGCAGCGATGCGGCCTGGATTTCCTCGTTCGGCGCCCGCCGTCTGATGGCCCATTTGCGCGAGGGTGATGGTTCCCGCGCCGCCTTGCGCCATGCGCTTGCCGATGCCGAGCGCTCGTTCGCCGGTCTGCGCCGCCGCGCGCCGGAAGAGCCGTGGGAATTGCCGCTCGCTTCGATGGTGCTGGCGGTACCGGCCGACGATGGCTTTGAGCTTCTGTGGTACGGCGATTGCGCCGCGTTGATGCTTCTGCCCGACGGCACCACGTCGGTGGTCGGCCCGGCGCTGGAACGCAAGGCCGACGAAACCTCCGCCGCCCAGCGTTTTCTCGACGAGACCGGTCTGGCGCCGGTGGAAGCCCTCAAGGGCGACAAATATCTGCCGTTGTTCCGCACTGGCCGCGAGACGGTGAATTCTCCGACTGGTGAATGGCTGTTCTCGCCGGTGGCGGCGGCGTCCGAGCATGTCTTGCGCGCCCGTTATCGCGCGCCCGCGGGCACGCTGGTTCTGTTGTGCTCGGATGGATTTTTGGCGCTCGCGTCCGCGTATGGCGCGATGGGCGTATCCGAAGTGGTCGCCGCCGCGCGCGATAGCGGCCTCAACGCCCTTGGCGAGAAATTGCGCGCTGTCGAAGACGGCGATCCCGAAGGCCGCAGCTATCCGCGTTTCAAGAAAAGCGATGATGCCACGGCGGTGCTTGTGAAACTCGCTTAGCTCACGCCCATGGCGTGGGCGGCACCGTCGATCCAGCCGGCATTGGAGAGGCGTTCGAAGCCTTCCCAGATCATGCGCAGCGCCACGAACAGCACGATGAACACGCCCGCGTAGCTGATCCAGGGATACTTGTGCAGCAGCTTGGCGATCAGGGTCGCGGCCGCGCCCATCAGGGCGATCGACAGCGCGAGGCCGATGATCAGCACTTCCTTGTGCTCGCGCGCCGCGCCGGCCACCGCCAGCACATTGTCGAGCGACATCGAAACGTCGGCCAGGGCGATCGAGAGAACGGCGCGCCGCACCAGTTTGGCATGGCAGAGCTTGGCTTCCGGGGTATGGCAAACCGGATCCAGCTCGTCGTGGCCGTTTTCGCCCGCCAGGATCTTCTGGGCGTGATGCTCCTTGTTGGCCGCCCAGACATCTCGCGCCAGGCGCCAGGTGACCCACAACAACAGGATGCCGCCCAGGATCACCAGCGGCACGAACTGCATCATTTCGATGGCGAAGAAGGCGAGCAGGATGCGCAGCACCACCGCGGTCGCCAGACCCCAGAAGATCACCGTCTTGCGATCGGCCTTGGCGACATTGGCAGCACTCATGCCGATCACGACCGCGTTGTCGCCGGCCAGAACGATGTCAATCAGGAGAACTTGCGCCAGTGCCAAAAGCCCGCCACGGGTGAAAACGTCCAGTGGGTCGAAGAATTCCAACGGTGATTACCTCGTGGGGGCCAGGGAATTGATGTGGGGTTCCTGGGGGCGAATTGCCAGGGCCAAGTTGGCTTATACGCGAAAATCCTGACGAGTTACCTTGCGGAAATTGACGCTCAGCCGGTCTGGCGCAGAGCCTCCGACAGCACGATGGCACCGGCCATGGCGACATTGAGCGAGCGAAGTCCGGTCCGCATCGGGATCAAGAGGCGCGCATCAGCCGCGTCATGCACCTCTGGTGGTACCCCGGCGCTTTCGCGGCCGAGCAGCAGGATGTCGGAGGGAGCAAAGGCGAAATCGAGATAGGAGACTGCCCCCTTGGTCGTCAGGAGGACCAAACGGGCATCGCTGCGTACGGCGCGAAAGCGGGCCCAACTCGCATGGCGCGTGATGTCGGCCTCGCCGAGATAATCCATGCCGGCCCGCTTGAGCTTAGGTTCGCTCCATAAAAAGCCGCATGGTTCGATGATATCGATGGGGACACCGAAACAGGCGCCCAGCCGGATCAACGCACCGGTGTTCTGCGGGATATCGGGTTCGAAAAGTGCTAGTCGCATGCTTCCGCAACGATAATTGTTGATCGTGCCTATAGGAGAATTTTTCTACGGTCTAAGCCGATAAAAGCGCGGGGAGGCTGAAGATTTCTGCGGCATCGTGCCGCAATACCCTTCATAATCGACTCTCTATTTTGGCCTTTTCCTCCTAAGGGCCGCGCTATTTTATCGCGGGGGCCCGCCTGCCACGACACATGAGGACCAAACCTTGGCGAACGCATCCACTGAGCCGACGCGGCGTGACTTTCTTTACATCGCCACCGGGGCCGCGGCCACCGTCGGCGTCGGCTTGGCCGCTTGGCCCTTCATAGACCAGATGAATCCGACCAGCGCCGTGCTGGCCATGGCCTCGATTGAGGTCGACGTTGCAGCCATCCAGCCGGGCCAGCAGGTGATCTTCAAGTGGCGCGGACATCCCTTGTTCGTGCGCCGCCGCACCCCGAAGGAAATCGCCGCGGCTCGCGCCGTGCCGCCGTCCGATCTGCCGGATGGCTTGGCGCGCAATGCCAATCTCAGTGACTCGGCGCCGGCGACCGATGCCAACCGCAGCATCAAGCCGGAATGGCTGGTTGTGGTGGGGGTTTGTACCCACCTCGGTTGCACCCCGACGGTATCGACGCCGCAGTCGCCGCAAGGCAGTTACGGCGGCTGGCTGTGTCACTGCCACGGCTCGGAGTACGACACCGCGGGTCGTATCCGCAAAGGTCCGGCGCCGCAGAATCTGGCGGTTCCGCCCTATGCCTTCACCGGCCCCACCAAGATCAAGATCGGCTAAGGGAACTCTCATGGCGCATCAATCGTCCTACGTTCCCAAGACGGGCTTCACCCGCTGGCTCGATCAGCGCTTGCCGATCATCCGGCTGGTGAACGACTCCTTCGTCACCTATCCGACGCCGCGCAATTTGAACTTCTGGTATGTGTTCGGCGGCATCCTGACCGTGATGCTGGTGGTGCAGATCGTCTCCGGCATCGTGCTGTCGATGCACTATGTGCCCAATGCCGATCTCGCTTTCGGCTCGGTCGAGCAGCGCATCATGCGCGAGGTGAATTACGGCTGGCTGCTGCGCTACATCCACGCCAACGGCGCTTCGATGTTCTTCCTCGCGGTTTATGTCCACATTTTCCGCGGGCTCTATTACGGCTCCTACAAAGCGCCGCGCGAGATCCTCTGGATTCTCGGCGTCTTCATCTATCTCCTGATGATGGCGACGGCGTTCTTCGGCTATGTCCTGCCGTGGGGTCAGATGAGCTTCTGGGGCGCTACCGTGATCACCTCGCTGTTCTCGGCGATCGATCAGGTCATCCCCAATCTCGGCACTGCCATCACCCATTGGCTGTGGGGCGACTTCGCGGTCGGTGACGCCACCCTCAACCGCTTTTTCTCGCTGCACTACCTGTTGCCGTTCGTGATTGCCGGCGTAGTGGGCTTGCACATCTGGGCGCTGCATGTGCCGGGCAACAACAATCCACTCGGCATCGACGTCAAAGGCCCGCAGGACACGGTGCCGTTCCATCCCTTCTACACGGTCAAGGACGGCTTCTACATGGTGCTGTTCTTCCTGGTGTTCCTCGGCTTCGTCTTCTACGCGCCGAACTTCTTCGGCAATCCCGACAACTACATCCAGGCCAATCCGCTGGTGACGCCGACCGACATCGTGCCGGAATGGTATCTGTTGCCGTTCTACGCCATGCTGCGCGCTATCCCGTCGAAACTGATCGGCGTGCTGGTTTTGGTGAGCTCGCTCTTGACGCTGCTGGCGGTGCCCTGGCTCGACACTTCCAAAGTGCGCTCGTGCCGGTTCCGGCCGCTGATGAAGCAGCTGTTCTGGATCTTCGTCGCCGATTGCATCCTGCTCGGTTATGTCGGTGCCCAGACCGCTGACGCGGCGTGGCATGTCGGCGAAGCCGAACTGCCGCTGGTCTGGCTGGCGCGGCTCGGCACGCTCTACTATTTCGGCTTCTTCTGGGTGCTGATGCCGTGGATCGGCAAGAAGGAAGTCACGCGGCCATTGCCCGAAAGCATCGCGCAATCGGTTCTCGCCAAAGGGGGCCACTAATGAAAACGGTATGGCCGCTTCTGGCAGTTCTCGCGCTTGCCGTTCCTTCCTCAGCGGAGGATCTGACCCAGCCTCTGGCGCCTCAGACACAGGCGTGGTCGTTCAACGGCATCACCGGCACCTATGATCGCGGTGCGCTGCAGCGCGGCTTCCAGGTCTACAAGGAGGTCTGCGCCGCCTGCCACAGCCTGAACATGGTGGCGTTCCACGATCTCGCAGCGCCGGGCGGTCCCGGTTTCACCGAAGCGCAAGCCAAGGTGATCGCGGCCACGTACAAAATCCCCGCCGAGCCCGACGACAAAGGCGATATCTTCGACGAAAAGGGCAATCGCCTGACCCGCCCCGGCGTCCTCGCCGATCATTTCCCGCCGCCGTTTGCCAATGAGCAGGCCGCGCGGGCGTCGAACGGCGGCGCCTTGCCGCCCGATCTGTCGCTGATCGTCAAGGCGCGCCAGGGCGGACCGGATTACGTCTATTCGATCCTCACCGGCTTCAACCAGAATCCGCCGCACGGTTTCACGATCCAGAACGGCAAATACTACAACCCGTACTTTGCCGGCCGGAACATTTCGATGCCGCCGCCCTTGAGCCAGGGCTCGGTGTCGTTCAGCGACGGCACCCCGGCGACGGTGGCGAACGAAGCCAAGGCGGTGGTGACGTTCCTCGCCTGGACCTCTGAACCGCAGCTCGAAGCGCGCCACCGCATCGGCCTGCAGGTGCTGGCCTTCCTGGTGCTGGTCGCCGGCTTACTGTTCCTCAGCTATCGCAAGGTCTGGCACGGCAAGCCGGAAGACGAGGGCGTTGTTCACGATCTGCCGGGAAGCCCGACGGAAAAAGCACCCGTGGGCGATCCCGACACACTGTCCGGCGGCTGATTATTCCACCCGCCAGATCGCACTGCCGTGGGCGGGCAAGGTGGCTTTCACCCCGCTCGCCGCCGTCTTCTTGCCGGTGAAGAGATCGCGCAGCGCGGTGCCTTTGACGCCCAGCTCTTTCCACGTCGCCGTCACCGTCATCGGCTTGTCGGAAAGATTGAACGCCGCCACCGTCGCCACCGGCTTTTCGCGTTTGCCCGTCAGCGCCACCCACACGCGCGCGTCGGTCTGTTTGAGCCCGTCGACCGGATGGCTTTCCCACGCCGTCTGATTGACCGCGATGAGGTCCTTGTTGGTGACGAGCGCCTTCAAGGGCTCGTCCATCTTGGTCAGATTGGCGCCCAGCATCAGCGGCGAGCGCGCGATTGCCCACAGCGTGAACCAGCTTCTCGTTTCGTCAGGCGTCAAACGCGACTGCCGCGCCTCGCCCCAACCCGGATGCGGCGTCAGGGATCCAAATGGCAGCATGTCGGCGTCGGGCCAGGTGCCGGGTTTGGCATAGGGGTACCACAGGCCGAGATAATCGAAGGCTTCGCGCAGGCCGTTGGGCCAGTTCAAACCCGGCTTGAACGTCCAGGCGTCCCAATTGTCGTCGCTGATGCGCCAGAGCTGCGCGCGTTGTCCGACTTCCAAGGCGCGCGAAATGTTGGTCGGTCCCGGCGACAGGCTGAGCACGATATCGCGGCCGGTCTTCTTGATGGCCTCGGAAACCATGCGGATTTCGTCGGGCTTGTAGGGATGATCGGCGATGCAGTCGATCTTGATGTAGTCGACGTTCCACGAGGCATAGAGCTTCAACGCCGAGTCGTAATAGGCCTGTCCGGCGGCGTTATCCTTCACGCCGTAATAGCCGTCATTCCACGAGCACGTATCGGCGGTGTTGGCGGCCTCGTCGGCGCGCGCGTTAGTCCCTTCGATCGGCATGTTTTTCGCGACCGCCTCTTTGGGAATGCCGCGCATGATGTGAATGCCGAACTTGAGGCCCTTGGCATGCGCCCAATCGGCCAACGGCTTGAAACCGGCACCGTTGGCGGCGGAGGGGAACAGATTGACGGCGGGAATGACGCGGCCATACGCATCGATTTGATGGTCCTGGTCGGCGGTCTTTTCGCCCAAGGGCTTGGCCATGTACCAGCCCATGTCGACGATGGCATAGGTCCAGCCGGCGTCTTTGAGTTGCTGTGCCAGCACCTCGGCATTGGCCTTGTACTCGGCCTCGGTGAGGGTGAAGCCATAGGCATCCCACGAATTCCACCCCATCGGCGGGGTGGGGGCGAGTTTGGCATCGCCGGCGTAGGCAGCGGCGGTCAAAGCAACTGCGACCAGCAGGGCATGACGGAGCATTGGTTTCCTCGTCTTCGTTCTATTTTCAGTGGGCCAGCAGAACGTCTTTGCTCTCGCCGGTCGACACGTGCACGCGCTGCATCAGCGAGCCGCCGTTCTCCATCCCGAACGAACGGTCGCGCCATGTCACGGTCGCGACCAGATAGTAATCGCCGTCGGGCAATTCGCTGAAGGAAAAACGGCCGCGGGCATCACAACGTGTTGTTTTGGCGGTCGCCATATAGCCCGGATCGTCGCCGCCGAAATCGGCCGGGCGGCCGCCGACCAGCGGATTGAAGCCGTCATTTTCGGACTCGTAGAGATACCGCATGCGCTCGCGGGCATAGGCCGAGACCGGCATCAGCGTCACCGGCAGCGCGGCGCAGGACTTCACCTTGCCGTTGTAGCTTCGGAGGATGGCCGTGCCTTCGATGGTGTTGGTGCCGCGGGCCGCAAACCAGGCCACTTCGCTGGGATCGAACCGGCTCTGCAGGGGCACCGGTCCCGCACACCCGGCGATGACAAAAGCCGCCAGAACAGCCATTGCGCGCATTTCATCCCCCGATGAAACCCCGAGTATTGGTAGCAGGGCCACCGCAGCCGGTCCATGTCCGCTTGCCCCCCGCCCCCTTCGTGTTAAAACCCCGCCCAAACAGTGAGGGCAAAATGGCCAAGCGCGTACTCGGAATCATTGGCGGCAGCGGGGTTTACGATATCGACGGGCTCGAATGGGCCGAGTGGCAGCGGGTCGTCAGCCCGTTTGGCGCGCCCTCCGACGAGCTGTTGTTCGGCCGTTATGCCGGGGTCGACATGGTGTTTTTGCCCCGGCACGGCCGCGGCCATGTCCAGACGCCGTCGACCATCAACTACCGCGCCAACATCGACGCCATGAAGCGCGCCGGCGTCACCGACATCATTTCGATTTCGGCTTGCGGCTCGCTGAAAGAGGAACTGGCGCCCGGCACCTTCGTGGTCGTCGACCAGTTCATCGACCGCACCTTCTTGCGCCAGAATACCTTCTTCGGTCCCGGCCTTGTCGCCCATGTGCCGATGGCCCATCCGGTCTGTCCGGCGCTGGCCACCGCGCTGGAGGAAGCCGCGACTGCTGAGAATATCCGTCACGCTCGCGGCGGCACCTATATCTGCATCGAAGGCCCGCAGTTCTCGACGCTGGCCGAATCCCGCCTCTACCGCCAGTGGGGCTGCTCGGTGATCGGCATGACTGCGGCGACCGAAGCCAAGCTCGCGCGCGAAGCGGAAATTCCGTACGCGCTCGTCGCCATGGTGACCGATTACGATTGCTGGCACCCCGATCACGAACACGTCACGGTCGACGCGGTGATCAAGGTGCTGCACGAGAATGCCGCCAACGCGCGCAAGATCGTCACCGCGGTGGCCGAGCGCCTCGGGCCCGAGCGCAAACCCTCGCCGCTGGGCGTGGAAACGGTGCTTGACGTCGCCATCATGACGGCGCCGGGCAAGCGCGATCCGAATTTGGTCGCCAAACTCGACGCCGTCGCCGGACGGGTTCTCAAGAAATAGACTTGCGCGCCCGCGCCCACACGGCCAGCACGCCTAGCGCATATCCGATTGGGTAGGTCCACGGGATCACGCGAAGCCAGCCTTGCGGGACCCAATAAATATCCCGGACCCAAGCATGGGTACCCGTCAGCGCCTGCGCGGCGTTTTGCAGCGGGCAGGCCATGCCGTTCAGGGTCATCAGGGTCAGATTGGCGAGCGGCCAGGCCAGCGCGAAAACCAGCAGCTTGTCGGTGCCGGGGCGGTGGCGGCGCCAGGCGGCCCAGGCGAGGTAGACCAGGCAGGCAGTCGACACCGCTCCGATAAGGGTGTGAACCGCCATCAGAATATGCAATAGAGTGGCGGTCATCGTGCCGGGTCCCCTCGGCGGCGGACGTAGCAGCCTGTTTGGGAGCCTAGCACGGGAATGGATTTCAAGCCCACTATCCGCACGATTCCGGATTACCCCAAGAAGGGGATTCAGTTCCGCGATGTCACGACCTTGCTCGGCAATCCGCGCGCCTTCCGCGCCGCGGTCGATGCCCTGGTGCAGCCTTATGCCGGCGTGCGGGTCGACAAGATCGCGGGAATCGAGGCGCGCGGCTTCATTCTCGGCGGCGCTGTGGCGCATCAGCTTTCGACTGGTTTCGTGCCGGTGCGCAAGAAGGGCAAGCTGCCGTGGAAGACCTTGTCGGAGGAGTACGACCTCGAATACGGCAAGGATCAGGTCGAGATTCACGTCGATGCGGTGAAGTCCGGCGACCATGTCGTGGTGGTGGACGATCTCATCGCCACCGGCGGTACCGCGTTCGCGGCGATCAAGCTGCTCGAACGCGCCGGCGCCAAGGTGATCGGCTGCCTGTTCCTGGTCGACCTTCCCGATCTCGGCGGCGCCGACAAGATCCGCGCTCTCGGCAAGGACGTGACCACCCTGGTCGAGTTCGAAGGGGACTGACCTCGTACCGGAGCACCCAATGAAACTCTACACCAACCCCGCCTCGCCGTTTGCGCGCAAGGCGCGCGTCATCGTGCGTGAATTGAAGCTCGTGATCGAAGAAATCCAGGTCCCGCGCGAGGGGCTGGGCGATGGCTTCCGCGCCATCAATCCGCTCGGCAAGATTCCGGTACTGGTGCTCGACGACGGCTCGACCTTGTTCGATTCCCCGGTGATCTGCGAATACCTCAACGAAGCCGGTGGCGGCCGCTTCTTCCCCGGCAAATCGCTGCTGCGGGAGAATTCCGGCCATTGGCGGGCGCTGACCCTGCAGGCGTTGGGCGATGGCATCTGCGATGCGGCGGTGGCGCGCAACTACGAGCGCCTGCGTCCGGCCGAATTGCAGAGCGACGCTGTCATTCAGAAACACATGAACGCCGTCAACACCGGTCTCGATGTGCTGGAACGCATTCGCTTCACCGATAAGGTGACCATCGGCGAGATTACGATCGGCTGCGCTCTCGGCTATCTCGATTTCCGCATCCCCGAACTCGGCTGGCGCGACGCCCGTCCGAATCTGCGCGACTGGTACGAAAAATTCGCGCAATATCCCTCCATGCAAGCCACTTGGCCGGCGCAGCTGGCCTGATACGGAGAAGGGACATGCGTGCGATCCTGCTGGGTCTGGCGGCCCTGGCGCTGACCACAACCGCCGAAGCGGCGACGCCGCCGAGCTTCGAGGTTCGCCTGATCGCTGCCTGCAAGCCGGGCGAAGCCGCCTTGGTGCTGGTCGGCTCGCAGGAGGAATTGTGCCTCGCCAAGGACAAAGTCATCGACGGCACTGATGTGGTGAAGGTCGAGCGCTATCCGACCTTGCCCAAAGCCGTAATCGAAATCTCGCAGGCCGCCGCCGACCGCCTGTTCGAAGTGACGTCCACCGGCGATGGCGATCAGCGGCTCGGCTTTGTCTTCAACGGCAAGCTGATCTTCGCACCCTATGTCGGCTCGCCGATCAAACTGAAACAGCTTCCGCTCACCCTCAAGGACGACCCGGACGATATCGACGCCCTGGTCGCTGCGTTCCCCGGAGATATGGCCGCGAAATGAAAATCCACGGCAAGCATTACCGTACCATCTGGACCCGTCCCGACGAGACGATCGAAGTCATCGATCAGATCAAGCTGCCGCATCGTTTCGAAACGGTGGTGCTGAAGTCGGCCGATGATTGCGCTGAAGCGATCCGCAACATGACGGTGCGCGGTGCACCGCTGATCGGCGCCACGGCGGCCTACGGCGTCGCCTTCGCGATGAAGAAGGATCCGTCGTCGAAGGCGCTGATCTCGGCGCTCGATCTGTTGGGTTCGACGCGTCCGACCGCGGTCAATCTCAAATGGGCGCTGAAGCGCATGCACGACGTGCTGCATGCCAAGACCCATGGCGAACGCTTTGCCGAGGCTTGGGCGGAAGCCGCCGCCATCTGTGACGAAGACGTCGAAGTTTGCCGCGCCATCGGCACCAACGGCCTCAAGATTTTCCGCGAAGCCGCGGCGAAGAAGTCCGGTACCCTCAATGTGCTGACCCACTGCAACGCCGGCTGGCTGGCGACGGTCGACTGGGGCACCGCGTTGGCGCCGATCTACATGGCCTTCAATGAAGGCATGGACATCCATGTCTGGGTCGACGAGACCCGGCCGCGCAACCAAGGCGCTTCGCTCACTGCCTACGAACTCGGCGCCCATGGCGTGCCGCACACCATCATCGCCGACAATGCCGGCGGCCATTACATGCAGCACGGCAAGGTCGATCTCTGCATCGTCGGCACCGACCGCGTCACGGCCAACGGCGACGTCGCCAACAAGATCGGTACGTATCTCAAAGCGCTCGCGGCCAAGGACAACGGCGTGCCGTTCTATGTCGCGCTGCCCGGCTCGACGCTCGACATGAGCTTGGCGCACGGCTCCGACATCCCGATTGAAGAACGTTCCGCCGACGAGCTCTTGAAAATGACCGGCCGCTTGCCCGATGGCGGCCTCGCCACGGTGGAGATCGCCGCGCCCGGTTCGCCCGGCGCCAATCCCGCCTTCGATGTCACCCCGGCGCGCCTCGTCACTGCTCTGATCACCGAGCGCGGCGTCTGCGAGGCCAGCGAAGCGGGCCTGAAGGGTCTTTACCCCGACCGCTGATCCGTTTTGACGAAGCCGTTGACGGTGCTAGCTTCGCGTTCGATGTGACGCGGGGGCGGGTATGCGTACCGGATATATCGTTTTGGTTCTGGCGCTGGTTCTGGCGGTGTGGCGGGGCCAGACCCCGACTCCGGCTGCGGTCGATGCGCCGGCGACGGCATTCTCCGCCGCGCGTGCCTTCACCGACATCAACGCCATCGCGCAAGCGCCCCATCCGGTCGGCAGTGCCGAGCACGAGCGGGTCCGGGCTTATGTCGCCGCCCGCATGACAGCGCTCGGTCTGTCGCCGCGGCTGCAAGCGACGCAGTCGACCCGGGCGTTCTTTGGCCGCGTCGTTTCCTCGCCGGTCACCAACGTTATCGGCACCCTGAAGGGCAAAGACCCGCACAAGCCCGCCGTGCTGGTGATGAGCCATTACGACAGCGCGCCGGATTCGCCCGGTGCCGCCGACGACACCGCCGGCGTGGCCGCGGCGCTTGAAATCGCACGCGCCATGAAGGCCTCGGGCGTGCCCGATCGCGACGTGATTTTCCTCGTCACCGACGGCGAGGAATTGGGCTCGATGGGCGCTAACGCCTTCTTCCATCAGGATCCGCTCGCCGCCCATGTCGGCGCGGTGATCAATTTCGAGGCCCGTGGCGATAGCGGCCTCGCGGCGATGTTCGAGACCGGCCCCAAGAACGCCAACGCTGTGGCGCTGTATGCCGCCAACACGTCCCGCCCGTCGGCCAATTCGCTGTCGCGCGTGATCTACCGCAATATGCCGAACGGCACCGATCTCTCGATTGCGCTCGAAAAGAATCTGCCCGGACTGAACTTCGCCTTCATCGGTGACGAGTCGGCCTATCACACCCCCCTCGCGACGCCGGCGCATCTCGACCTCGGCAGCGTGCAGCATATGGGCGATCAGGCGCTCGGTGCCGCCCGCGCCTTTGCCGCCAACCTCCCGGCGCAGACCGCCGACGCGGTTTATTCCGATGTGCTCGGCTTCTTCCTTATCCAGTATCCGTTGTGGTTCGGCTGGGTGGTGCTCGCAGTGGCGGCGATGCTGGCGTTCTACGGCATCCGGGCCGCAGGCAAAGTGGCGCCCGCGTCGTGGGGCGGCGGCGTCATCGCGGCCATTCTCGTCATTGTCGTACCCGCGGCTGTGTTGGTCGGCGCCGGTCTGACCTTCGGCGAAATCAATCACTTCCTCCGCCTCCCTCATTTCAATTTCCTCCTGGCCGGGGCCGGAGCCTTGACCGTCGGTCTCGCGCTGGTGATTGCCGTGCCGTTCCAGCAGCGCCCGATCCGTCCGGCGGCGTTGTGGCAGGTGCTGCTGCTGTTGCTCTTGGTGCTGGGCACGGTGGCCCAGGCGCTGGTGCCGGAAGCCGCGTTCGTGCTGGTGTGGCCGGTCCTGATCGGCGGCGCCATGGCGAGCGTGCGGTTCGGGATCAGCCGCGGCCGCGGCGGCGCTGTTTCGCAATTCGTTTGCGCCGTACTGGCGCTGGTGCAGTTGGCGATGACGGCCGCGTTCGCGATCGCGATCTTCACCGCGCTCGGCGTCGATCTGCCGGTTGTATTGTTCCTGCCGGTGCTGACGGGATTGCCGATCCTGTTCCTGCTGCCCACCGCCAAGCCGGGTCTGTCGGTGCCGCTGGTGCTGGTTGTGGCGGGTGTTGCGCTGTTCGCGTACGGCCGCTTCGCGCCCCCTACGGCCGGCCGTCCCGGTCCGACCCAGGTGCGCTATGTCAAGGATCTCGATTCCGGCAAAGCCTACCGTGTGGCCTACCGCGGCAGTCTTGATTCATGGGCAGAGCATGCCCTGGGCGAGCCGCGCAATGCGCCGCTGCCGTGGACCGAACGCAAGACCTGGTGGGCTCCCACTGCTGCCGCCGACGTTCCCGATACCGACGTGGTGCTGCTGCGCGAAGACGGCCGCTTGCGGATCGCGGTGCAGCCGCGCCCCGGCGCCTCATCCGTCGACGTGATCGTGAAGAGCGACAGCGAACTCGCAGCTACCAGCTTCGACGGCGTCAAGCTGGCGCCCAGTAAGCGGCAGGAATTCGAGATTTATGCGCCGGGCAAGGACGGCTTTTCCTGGGTGATCGCAGCGCCCACGGGCAAAGTGGATGTCGTCGTCACGACGCATTATCCGAACTGGCCCACTGGTGCCACGCCGCTGCCGCCGCTGCCCAAGGAGCGGATGGCGTTCAATGGTCACGCCACCACGGAAACCATCAAGCAGCGGACCTGGACGCCTTAAGACACTTAAGCGCCGTGGGCGCGGAAGAACTCAAGCGTGCGATCACGTGCGAGGCGCGCTGCTTCGGGATTGTGATGGGTCGGGCGTGGTGAATTGAACCCGTGCCCGGCCTCGTAGAGATGGATCACCACCTCCGGCCGCGCGCGCTTCAGGGCTTCGACCCTGTCGAGCGGAATGGACGTGTCCTGTTTGCCGAAGTGGCAGATCACCGGACACTTGGGCGTTTCGTCGGCCATATCGGGCGCCAGCTTGCCGTAATAGCTGGAGACGGCGTCGACTTCATTCGATCGGCAGGCGAGCGCATACGCCACCGAGCCGCCGTAGCAATAGCCCACCGCAAAAACGAGGCCATTTTTCTTCAGCGCGTGGGCGCAGGTTTTCGCGTCGGCGACGGAAAGATCGAACGGGTGGCGCTTGTAGGCGAGTTCGACACCTTTCTGCATCTCGTCGGCGCTGGCGATAAATCCCGGCTCTTCGCGATCGAACAGCGACGGCGCCAGCACTTCATAGCCTTCGCTACAGAAAGAATCGGCGGTGTCTTTGATGTGTTCGGTGAGGCCGAACACTTCCTGGATCAAGACCAGTCCGCCACGCCGCACGCCGTAAGGCTCGACGTGATAGGCGCCGACGTTGGCGCCGTCCGCCATCGTCATTTCGATCATCTTGCCTTTGCACATGGCTCGCCATCCTGATCTACGCCGACAGCTTCGGCGAGGACCGGAACGGCGTCAATCAGGCGACCGCTGGCCGCACGCATGTTGGGATCGCAAACAAACGCCCCGCCCCGAAACGGGGCGCTGACAGATTCTCAGCTAGAGCGATGCCTAGATGTTGAATCGGAAATGCATCACGTCGCCGTCCTGGACGACGTAGTCCTTGCCTTCGAGGCGGAACTTGCCGGCTTCGCGGGCACCGGCTTCGCCCTTGTTGGCGACATAGTCCTGATAGGCAATGGTTTCGGCGCGGATGAAGCCGGCTTCGAAATCGGTGTGGATCACGCCCGCCGCCTGCGGGGCGCGCGAACCTTTGGTCACCGTCCAGGCCTTGGATTCCTTCGGTCCGGCGGTGAAGAAGGTGATCAATCCCAACAGATCGTAACCGGCGCGGATCAGCCGGTTGAGGCCGGGTTCTTCGAGCCCGAGAGCGCTCAAGAAGTCGGCGCGTTCTTCCGCCGCGAGCTGGGCCACTTCCTCTTCGATCTTACAGGAGATCACGATGGCCCCGGCGCCTTGGCGCTTGGCCATTTCGGCGACGGCCTCGGAAAACTTGTTGCCGGTCGCGGCCGAGGCTTCGTCGACATTGCAGGCGTAGAGCACCGGCTTGCCGGTCAGAAGCTGCAGTTGGCGGAACGGTTCTTTCTCTTCCGGCGTCAGCTCGGCCTTGCGGGCCGGCTTGCCGTCGCGCAAGAGGTTCACCGCCTTCATCATCAGCGCGAGCTGTTCCTTGGCTTCCTTCTCGCCCGAGTTGGCTTTCTTCTCGAGCGGCTTGATGCGCTTTTCGAGGCTGTCGAGATCGGCCAGCATCAGTTCGGTCTCGACCGTGTCGGCGTCGCTGACCGGATCGATGCGGTTCTCGACATGGGTGATGTCGCCGTCCTCGAAGCAGCGCAGCACATGCACGATGGCATCGACTTCGCGGATGTTGGCGAGGAACTGGTTGCCGAGGCCTTCGCCTTTGGAAGCGCCGCGCACCAGACCGGCGATATCGACGAAGGTGATGCGGGTCGGCACGATCTGCGCCGAATTGGCGATCTTGGCGAGGGTATCAAGCCGCGTATCCGGCACCGCCACGTCGCCGACATTCGGCTCGATGGTGCAGAAGGGGTAATTGGCCGCCTGGGCCGCCGCGGTCTGCGTCAGGGCGTTGAAGAGGGTCGACTTGCCGACATTGGGCAATCCGACGATGCCGCACTTGAATCCCATCAATCAGACTCCGGCTTCGCCCGCGTGGGCTCGGGTTTCGGTTTGTGTTCTTGCGGTTTGAGGATGACGGCGACCTGGTTCATGAATCCGACCATGTCTTGGGTCGCGAAGTGCGGCGCGGCCTCGGCGACGGCGCCCAGCATCGGCACCAGCCACTCCTCATCGGCTTTGGAGAAATTCGCCAGCACATGACCGACGACTTCGCGCTGTCCGCCGGGATGACCGACGCCGACGCGCACGCGATGGTAATCGGGGCCGAGGGTGGCGGTGATCGACCTGAGCCCGTTGTGGCCGGCATCGCCGCCGCCGGTCTTGGCCTTCAGTTTGCCCGCGGCGAGATCGATCTCGTCATGAATGACGACGAGGGCTGAGGGCGCCAGCTTGAGGAACCGCGCCGTCGCGCCGACCGAGGCCCCGCTCTCGTTCATGTAGGTCATCGGCTTTAACAGATAGGTCTTGCGGCGGCCGAGTTTGCCTTCCGCGATCTGGCCTTGGAATTTGGACCGCCACGGTCCGAAGCCGTATTCGCCATGGATCGTATCCACAGCCATGAAGCCGACATTGTGCCGGTTGCGGGCGTATTGGGTGCCCGGATTGCCCAGTCCGGCGATGAGAAGCGGTGTGTCCGCCATCGGCAAGTCCCAGAAAATGTCCCAAAAATGCGAAAGGCGCGGCAGCACCTTGCGGTACTCCGCGCCCCGCAAATCCCGAAAGGATTACTTCTTTTCCGGAGCCTTGGCAGCCGGAGCCTTGGCGCCAGCGGCCGGGGCCTTGGCACCAGCAGCCGGAGCGGCACCCGCAGCCGGAGCAGCGCCAGCGGCCGGAGCAGCGGCGGCATCGGCAGCCGGAGCGGAGGCGGCAGCGGAAGCGGCGGCAGCCGCAGCGCGGGCTTCTTCGATCACGTGCGTCGGGGCGACGATCGAAGCCAGCGTGATGTCCTTGTCCTTGATCACCGTGTGGGCGCCTTCCGGCAGCGCCACATGGGAAATGTGCAGCGAATCGCGAATGTCCATCGCGGACACGTCGCAATCGATGTAGTCCGGGATGTGCTCGGCCGGGCAGATCAGCTCAAGAGTATGGCTGACGACGTTGAGCACGCCGCCGCGCTTCAGACCGGGCGACTTTTCCTGGCCGTGGAAGCGGACCGGGACGGCGATCCGGATGGTGGCGCCTTCCGGCAGCCGCATGAAATCGACGTGCATCGGACGGTCGCTGACCGGATCCAGCTGCAGATCGCGCGGAATGACGCGGGTGACCTTGCCGCCGTCTTCCTTGAGGCGCAGCAGCGTGGTCAGGAACGCACCCTTTTCCAGGGTCAGCTCGAGCGCATGGCGTTCGATCGCGATGTTTTCGGGCTCTTCTTTGCCGCCATAGACGACAGCCGGGATGAGACCTTTTTGACGGGTCTGGTAGTTCGGGCCCTTGCCAGTGCCCTGACGCGGCTCAACGATGAGTTCCTGAATTTCGCGCATATCGGTAAGTCCTTGATTGTACAGCAAATCGCGCGGGAGCCCTAGGTTCTCGCGGCCGCGAAGGGCTGGCTTGTAGCGGAACAGGGAGGATTTCGCAACCGGACTCGGGGGTTACCGCCCTGGGTGCGGTGAAATCGCCCGCCGCCACGGTATTTACCGTTTCCGGTCCTCCAGGACATCCTCGATGTAGAATTTCTGCACCAGGACCCAGACCGCGACCGACAGGGGGGTGGCCAGGATGGCGCCCCAGATGCCGAACAGTGGTGCGAACACCAGGATGGCGAGGAGGTTGAAGATCGCCGGCAGCGACACCGCCCAGCGCTGCAGCAGCGGCTGGCTGACATAAGCCTCGATGGTCAGCGCCACGAGATAGACGAGGGCGGCATAGAGCGCCAGGATCGGCTTGACGCTGAAGGCGAGCAACAGCCCCGGAATGGTGGCGATCGCCGGTCCGATATAGGGCACGAACACCGCCGCACCCGAGAGGACCGCCAGCGCGAACGGCAGCGGCACGCCGACGGCCCACAGGCCGACAAACGTCATCACCCCCAAGAGCAGCATGTCGAGGGTCATGCCGAACAGCCAGTTCTTGAGTGCCACGCCGATGGCCTCGAGTACCTGATGGACCCGCATGCGTTTGCGCGGCGGCACCAGCCGCATCAGGCCGTTGACGTAGAGCGGCGGATCGGCGGCGAAATAGATGCCGACCACGATCATCAACAGCGCTTCGCCGAGCCCGCCCAGGACGCCGCCGGCCCAGGGCAGGGCTGTCATCAGCCGCTCGGCGGGGTTCCCGCCGGTGTTGAGCGCGCCCAGGATCTGCCGTCCGAGCAGGGAGCCGTTGAGCCAGGTCTGCGCCGTCGCCAGGGTCTGCGGCAGGCGGTCGGCGAGAGACGAGAACTGATGCGCCGCCATGGCACCGAAGAAATAGAAGAAGGCGATGGCGATGGCGGTGAGGTTGAGCACGGTGTGCAGCAGCGCCATGCGGTCGGAGATCCTGAGGAGCCGCCCCCAGGGACCCGCGAGATTGCGTAAGGCGACCGCGACCACGATGCCGCCGAAGGTCAGGATCAGGACCAGCGACACCTGCCACAACACCAGCATCAAGCCGACCACCAGGGCGGCAATCAGGGCGCGGCGCAGGAACTGGCCGTCGGGCGAGGGCTGGTGCGGGATCGACCCGCGCGGGGCTTCGAAGTCGTCATCCATGGCGCAAACCGATTCGCCCCAAAAGATACACGGTTTTTGCGACACGGCCGCGCCGATTCCGCAGACCGGTGAATCGTCTCCCGGTTCCCGTCCGACGGCCTTTGCAGCCCGTCCGGACGCCCGACGAATTGTCAGTCATGACCATGGCATTGCGACAAAAAAGAAGTACAAACTGTACATCTTTAAACGCCGCCGGACCAACCGGCGCAACACGGGAGAAGAGCATGGATAATCCCAGGCAATTGTGGACGTGGTTGATCGTGCTTCTGGCCGCTTCGTTCGCGGTGCTCTTATGGGTCGGCCGCGACATCGGCATGAACGCGCCGCCGGTTCCCGAGCGCGTCATCTCCGCCAGCGGTGAAGTGCTCTACACCCGTGCCGATATCGATCGCGGCCGCGAGGTCTGGCAGTCGATGGGCGGCATGGAACTGGGCTCGATCTGGGGCCATGGCGCCTATGTCGCCCCCGACTGGTCGGCCGATGGCCTCCATCGCGAAGTGATTGCCGTGCTCGACGGCTGGGCGAGGGCGGAAGGTGCCGCCTCCTATGCCGCGCTCGACGAGGAACATCAGCAGGCCCTGCAAGGCCGCTTGCGCGCTCTCATCCGCCGCAACACCTATGATCCGGCCAGCGGCACGATCACGGTGCCCGACTGGCGTGCCGCGGCGATGAAAACGGTCGCCGCCCATTACGAAAGTCTGTTCGGCGACGATCCGTCGACCGAGGTTCTGCGCGAACACTACGCCATGAAGGACAACACGGTGGCGCGCGCCGAAGACCGCCGCCAGATGGCTGGCTTCTTCTGGTGGACGAGCTGGGCCGCGGTGACCGAGCGTCCCGGTTCCGAACTCACCTATACCAACAACTGGCCGAGCGAGCCCTTGGTCGGCAATCGTCCGCCCGCCACCACCTTCCTGTGGTCGGCGTTCTCGGTGACCTTCCTGCTCGCCGGCATTGCGCTTCTCGGCTGGCATCATGCCCGCACCCATGCCCACGAAGGCGAGCCGTTGCCGATCCCTGCCGCCGATCCCTTGCGCAGCGTGGTGGTCACGCCGTCGATGCGGGCCACGGCGAAATATTTCTGGGTCGTCCTGGCGCTGTTCCTGACTCAGATCCTGCTTGGCGCCATGACCGCCCACTATCAGGTCGAAGGCCAGCTCGTGTACGGCTACAAGATGGCCAATCTCCTGCCCTACTCGATCACCCGCACCTGGCACACCCAGCTCGCGGTGCTGTGGATCGCCACCGCCTGGCTGGGGACGGGCCTTTACATCGCGCCGGCGATTTCCGGGCACGAGCCGCGCTTCCAGCGCCTCGGCGTCAATTTCCTCTGGGTCTGTTTGCTCATCATCGTGGTCGGCGCCTTTGCCGGGCAATGGCTGGCGGTGATGCAGCGAATGGGCCTCGATCTCAATTTCTGGTTCGGCCATCAGGGCTACGAATATGTCGATCTCGGCCGCTTCTGGCAGTGGTTCCTGTTTGTCGGATTGATGGTGTGGCTCCTCCTGGTTGGACGTGCGCTGTGGCCCGCCTTGATGCGCAAATCCGAAAGCCGTTCGATTACCGTCCTGTTCTTCCTCTCGGCGGTGGCGATCGGCCTGTTCTATGCCGCCGGTCTGATGTGGGGCCGCCATACCGCGCTGTCGATCGTCGAGTATTGGCGCTGGTGGGTGGTGCATCTGTGGGTCGAAGGCTTCTTCGAGGTCTTCGCCACCGCGGTGATCGCCTTCCTGTTCACCCGTCTCGGCCTGCTGGAAGTGAAGAAGGCGACCGTCGCCGTCCTGTTCGCCACCATCATCTTCATGGCGGGCGGTGTGCTCGGCACCCTGCATCACCTCTACTTCGCCGGCACGCCGACGCCGGTGCTGGCCTTGGGCGCCTCGTTCTCGGCGCTCGAAGTGGTGCCGCTCGCCTATATCGGCTTCGAGGCCTACGACCAGTGGCGGTTCGCCGGCGCGACGCCGTGGATGCGCCGCTACCGCTGGCCGGTGATGTTCTTCCTGGCGGTGTCGTTCTGGAACATGGTCGGCGCCGGCCTGTTCGGTTTCCTGATCAATCCGCCGCTGTCACTCTATTACATGCAGGGCCTCAACCTCACGCCGCTGCACGGCCACACTGCCTTGTTCGGCGTCTACGGCATGCTCGGCGTCGGTCTCGTTCTTTTCTGCCTTCGGGGCATGATGCCGGAGCTGGTGTGGAACGAGAAATTCTTGAAGGCCTCATTCTGGTGCTTCAACATCGGCCTCGCTTTGATGGCGGTGTGCACGCTGTTGCCGCTCGGCACCTTGCAGCTGCTCGCCGCCATCAATCACGGCTATTGGTACGCCCGTTCGGAATTGTTCATGCAACAGCCGTTCGTGCCGCTCTTGGTCTGGATGCGCGTGCCCGGTGATGTCATCTTCAGCCTCGGCGCCATTGCGCTGGCCTTGTTCGTCGCCAGCCTGTGGATCCGCCCCAAACGCGAGGGATAATTGGACGTCTATTACGCCGAAATCCGTCTGGTGCATCTCAGTGCCGTTCTGTTGAGCGGCACGCTCTTTTTCCTGCGCGGTCTTGGGGTGACGATGTTCAAGGCGGCATGGCCGCATTGGGCGCCGGTGCGCTATCTGACTTACACCGTCGACACCATCCTCCTCACCGCCGCGCTGATGCTGACGACGGTGGTGCATCAGTATCCCTTCATCGACGCTTGGCTGACGATGAAGGTGGTGCTGCTGGTGGTCTATGTCGGGCTCGGCACCTATGCCCTCAAACGCGGCAAGACGCAGAACATCCGTCTCGGCGCCTACCTCGCCGCTCTCGCCGTGTTCGCCTTCATCGCCAGCGTGGCGCGGGCCCACAATCCGTGGGGTTTTCTGGCGAGCTAAGGCCCGTTACGCGATCGCTTTGAGGGCGGCGATCAAAGCGTCGATCTCGCTTTCGTGGGTGAACAGCGCCGGCGTCACGCGCACGCAGGCGCCCTTGGCGACGCCTGGCCGTTCGACCGTGAAGATGTTGAAGCGCTGCAACAGATCGGCCGCGACCGCTCGGTTTTCCTCGACGCTGGTTTTGCCTTTGAGGCGGAACGAGGTGATGCCGCAGGTCAGACGCGCATCGCTGGGCGTCAGAATTTCAAGCCGGGGGTGATCGCGCAGCGCTTCGGCCCAGCGGTCGCGCAAGGCCCGCAGCCGGGTCTCCTTCGCTTTGGCGCCGACGCGCAAATGAAATTCGAGAGCGTCCTTTATTGCCAGGGTGGCAGCGAAATTGGTGGTGCCGGTGTGCAGCTTCGCGTCGATGCCGTGGCCGATCGCTTCCAGTGCCGGAGCAATCGCATCAAGTCGCTCTTTGCGGATGTAGGCGACGCCGGTGCCGAGCGGAGCGCCGATCCATTTGTGGCAGGTGAAGCCGACAAAATCGGCGCCGAGATCGGGCAGGGTGAAATCGAGCTGGCCCCAGGAATGGGCGGCATCGACGATGGTGTCGACACCGCGAGCCCGCGCCATCGCCACGATCTCTTTCACCGGCAGCACCAGACCGGTGCGGTGGCTGACATGGGTGAGCATCATCAGCTTGATCGCCGGATCCGCTTTCAGCGTCTTCTCGTAGGCGTCGATCAGGCCTTGATAGGTGGCGGGCTCCGGCAGGGCGATGGAGACCAGTCGCACGCCGCGGCGCTTCACCAAGTCTTGGAACGCCGCCTGGGTTTCGTCGTAATCGAGATCGGCGATCAGGACGGCGTCGCCTGCTTTCAGTCTGTCGTAGCCGGCGATCAAGACCTGCAAGGCTTCGGTCGCGCCTCGGGTCAGAAGGATTTCGTCCGGCGCGACGCCGAGCACCGCCGCCGTCTTGGCGCGCACCGCCATCAGGTCGGGTCCGGCCTGGCGCCGGGCGTAGAAGGAGCCTTCGCGGGTGATACGTTCGAGATGGGCGCGATAGGCGGCGTAGACCGGCCGCGCCATGGTACCGAAATTGCCGTTCTCGAGCTGGATGACATCGCGCGACACGTCGTACTGCGCGGCGATGGTGTCCCATTCGGTCTTCGCGGTGGCGCTGGTGGTCATCATTCCGGCGGAGGTGGTGGCGGCAGCGGCAAGAATAGCACGGCGGCTCAGCATCGCTTGATCCTTAAAAAAGAAAAGGCGGGGCCAAAACGACCCCGCCCCGCAACATGATTTAGAGTTTCAGATCGTAACGCAGATAGTAGCTGCCGCCGTTGGCGTCGTAGGGGGCATTGCGCGAGTATTCGATGCCGCGGCTGGCCTGGTAGAGCGCCTTCTGCGGATAGAGGTCGCCGATATTCTCCGCGCCGAGCCGGATCGAAGCCTTGTCGGTAATGTTGTAGGTCACCGCGACGTCGAGGAATTCCATCGACCCGAAGCGCTGGAAGATATTGCCAGTGGTGTTGCCGCTCGAATCCGTCCAGGGCCCGTAGAAGCGCAACCGGCTCATGAATTCGAAGTCGCCGATTGCATACGTCGCTGTCGCCGAGGCGTTGTACTGCGGCACGCCTTGTTCGAAGATCTTCTTCTGCGAAGCATTGGTGGCTGCTGCGGTGGTGCCCGAGGTCACCTTGGTTGCGGTGTAGCTGTAGGCGCCGGTGAGACGGAGTTTGCCCGCACCAAGGTCGGTCGCGTAATTGCCGGTGACTTCCACGCCGCGGGTCATGGTGTTGAAGTCGTTGGTGAAGAAGTTGACCGAGGTGAAGCTTGCCGCGCCGGGGATGTTGAGGGCCACCAGCTTGGCGCGGATGTCCGGCGTCACGGTGAAGGTGGCAGAGGTCGAGAAGCGTTTCTGCACGTCGGTCTTGAAGGCGTCGATCGAGCCCGAGAAGCCGACATCGCTCTCGAACACCATGCCGACGGTGGCCGTCTTGGACTCTTCCGGCTTGAGCTGTGAGGCGCCGAAATACTGCGCCACCGGATTATTGGTCGCCAGCCGGCCGTTGGTGTAGAGCAGCAGTGTCTTGGTATCGAGGCCTTGGCTGGTCGAGGTCGCGTTGTTCTGACCCGGCGACGGCGCCTTGAAGCCGGTCGAATAGGAGCCGCGCAGCGCCACGCCCGGCAGCACTTCATAGCGGCTGCCGAACTTGTAATTGAAGGTGCTGCCAAAGTCCGAATAGTCCTCGGCGCGCAACGCCACTTCGAGCTGCAGATCCTTGGTCACTTGCGCCTGCAGATCGACATAGCCGCCATAGCTCGTTTGCGACCAGCTGCCGGCCTGGGTATCGGCGATGCCGGGAAAGCCGTTCGAGGCCGCCGCCAATCCGGCGTTCGCACCCGGGCCGACTTCATAGGACGCCTTGTCGCCCGCCTTCATCTGGAAAGTCTCGTCGCGATATTCGCCGCCGAAAGCGACGTTCAGCGGCTCGGCGAGGAACGGCAGCTCCAGGCGATAGACCGCATCGCCGTTCACATCGACTTCCGATTCGATCATGTGACCGAGATTGAAATTGTGCGGGCTATTGGGCCCGAGCGAGGCGTTGATCGAGTTGTTGAGGAAGAAGCGGCTGTTGTTGACGCCATAAGTGGTCGACAGATCCCAGGTGAAGCTGTCGGAGCCGGTGTGGCGCACGCCCGCTGCCATCTGCGCGTCAAGCGCGTTGACGCCTTCGTCCGGCGTGAAGCCGATCGGCCACACGGTGTTGAGATCGAAGCCGGGGAAAACGTTCGTGGTCTTGTAGACCGACGTCTGGGTGTCGGGATTACGCCAGTTGATGTCGTTGTGCTGGCGCGATGCGGCGAGCGTGCCGAAGGCATAGGCTTCGACGTAATCGGAAATATTCTCCGACGCGTCGAGCGCGGCTTTGATGCCTTGCATGTCGGGATTGCCCCAGCGCTGCACCGGATTGGGCACCGTCAGGGTCGGATGGGCGGCCTGGAACGCCACCGCATCGTCGCGCTGATGGGTGCGCGAGGTTTCGTTGGCCTTCTGATATTCGACGGTCAGTACGGCATGGCCGCCGTGAGGCAGATCGATGCCGCCGCGGGCACCGGCCTGCAGCGTCAGACCGTCGCCATAATAGTATTGCGAGATCTGGCCGTAGGTGGCGAAACCGGTGTCCTTGGCGAGCAGGATGTTGATGACGCCGGCGATGGCGTCCGATCCGTATTGGGCCGACGCGCCGTCGCGCAACAGTTCGATGCGGCCGGTGGCGAAGGACGAGATCTGGGCAAGATCGGTGGCCTGCGAACCGTTGCTGCCGAGGAACGCCGAACGGTGGAAGCGCTTGCCGTTGACCAGCACCAGCGTCATGTCGGGCGACAGATTGTTGAGCGAGGCGGGGCGGATGAACTGCGTGCCGTCGGACGAAGGCAGACGCTTGACGTTGAAAGAAGGCACCAGCGTGGCCAGGGTCTGATCGATGCTCGGCGCCGCGGTGGATTGCACCTGGTCGGTATTAAGCACGTCGACCGGCGACAGCGCCGTGTACTGGGTCTGCTTGGTTTCGCGGGTGCCGGTGACGATGACCTGTTCGCCGATGTCGGCAGGTTCGGCGATCGCGGCCGATGCGGTGAGTGCCAGCGCCGAGAGTGACACGCTCATTAGCAAACGGCTTGAATTGCGGCGGTTCATGAAATCCCCTCATTGTCGATGGGGGGCGCTCTAACGGCACTGCGCGACAGTTCCTTGATACAGAGATGACAGTACTGTCTTGCTTCCGGTCGTTATCGTCGCCGCGCATACCGTTTGCGAGGATCGAGGCGGCGGCGTGCAACCTTGGCGACTAGCTCACGCGTTCGGCTGCACGCACGAGAAGCAATGACGAGCCTCAGGATTGCACGCTGTTCGCATTGCGAGCGGGGCGCGTAATTTCTAAATTGTAGCCGCGTAGACGATGCCGCTGCGGCGGGGAACCGAGACGTCGCTGCGTGGTGGCGTGAAATACTCCGTGGTCGCCCGTTCGGGGGTGAGGAATTCCTGGTTCACGAAACCGTGCGCCGCCAGCTTGGCCGCCATCTCGTCGGGCGTGAAGACGCTGACGAACGCTTCGCCCAGTGCGGCGACCAGTTCGCGCATCGCCTTGTCGCCTTGGCCCCTGTCCGGTTGCTTGAAGGTCAGCGACACCGAAGCGTGATCCGAGACGTGCGCCATGGCGCCGAGCGAGGCATCGATCTCCGTCTCGGTCAGGTACATGGTGACGCCGAGCCAGGAGAAGAACACCTTTTCGTGTGGCGCGATCTGTTGTCGTTTGAGGACGTCAGAAAGAGATACACGCGTGAAGTCGACCGCGGCGAACGTCAGGTTCTCCGGCTCTTTCCAGCCGGCCTTGGCGATGGCTTCGCGCTTCTTGGCTTGCGTCGCCGGATGATCGATCTCAAGGATATGCAAACTCTTCGCCCAATCGGGCTGGCGTAACGCGAAGGTGTCGAGTCCGGCGCCCACCAGCACATAGCGGTCGGCTCCGGCTTGCCGCAGCCGGTCTTCGGTAAACCGCGAGCGCAGGCAGACATGGCACCTGAGGCCGCGGCCGTAGACGGTTTGATGGCGGTCGATATGGGCGCGGATCATTTTTTCCCCGTCGGGACCGAGCAGCGGCAACGCCAGCGGGTCTTCGAACAGGAGCGGCGGCGAGTCGAGAAACTGGTGCGCCGCGCGCATAAGGGCAACACCGAGCGCCGTCTTCGAGGCTTCCTGTTCGAGCATGACAAATCCTGTGATGGTGGGCGCCATCCTATCGCCGCCGGGAAGCGCCGCCGCAAGACATATCTCTGAACGGATCGTGCGTGGATCTGGCGGTTGGGCTATTCTGAACGGCACGCAAGACACTTTTCGGAAGATCACAACGGGTCGGAAGATCCGAACGGGGGCGGGCTATGAAGGTCTCGATCTTTGTGCTGTGGGCAGTGATCGCGTGGGGCGGCTGTGCCGCGGCGGCGGAGGTTTGGCAACCGTCGCAACCGCAAATCCCGCTGTGGCCCGAGAAACTCGCCATCGCCAAGCCCGAAACGCAGGGCGATGAATACGTGCGGTTTGGGGGAGGGCTGGTCGCTGGCCGTCACTGGGCGGCGATCGAAAACGTTTCGCGGCCAACCATGACCGTCTATCCCGCCAAGGGGCGTAATACCGGGGCGGCGATTGTCGTATTTCCTGGCGGTGGTTACGGCGTGCTGGCGATCGACCTCGAAGGCACGGAAGTCTGCGATTGGGCAACCTCCATCGGTATCACCTGTGTCGTGCTGAAATACCGCGTTCCCCAAGAGCGGCACTTCGCCGACTGTCATTGCGAGCGCCAGCTCGAGCCCTTCATGGCGTTGCAGGATGCCGAGCGCGCCATGGGCTTGTTGCGCCAGCGTGCGGCGGGTCTCGGCATCGATCCGCACAAGATCGGCGTCGTCGGTTTTTCGGCGGGCGGTCATCTGGTGACGGCGATCAGCAACGCGGTGAAGCGCAATTATCCGGCGGTGGACGCGACCGATGAACAAAGTGCGCGGCCGGATTTTGCCATCGCGCTCTATCCCGGCCATCTGTGGGGCGGCGAGCGGACGGAACCGTTCGACCAAAACAATTTGAAGCTGATGTCGTTCGATCACGTCGTCGCCGAGGCGCCGCCGACCCTGATCGTCCAGGCCGAAGACGATCCCATGGACGATGTGCGCAATGCGATCACTTATTTCCTGGCGCTGAAACAGGCCAAAGTGCCGGTGGAGATTCACCTCTTCTTGCGCGGCGGCCACGCTTTCGGCCTGAGGCCCACCGCGATGCCGATCACGCATTGGCCGGATCTGGCCGAACAATGGCTGCGTTCGATCGGAATTCTTTCGCCTAACCCGCCTTCTTGACCGGCCAGTGTTTGGCGATGCGTGGCAGGCTCTCTTCGATCCAGTCGGCAAGCGCCGCGACTTTCTCTGCCGCCTCGCATCCCAAGGGTGTCAGCCGGTAATCGACATGCGGCGGCACTTCATGATGGTCGGTGCGCAGCACCATGCCGTCGGTTTCCAGGCCTTGCAGGGTTTCGGCCAGCATGCGCTCGCTGACGCCGCCGATTTTCTTGCGCAAGGCGCTGAAGCGATGGGTGCCCGATTGCAGCACGATCAGAACCAGAACGCCCCAGCGGCTGGTCAGGTGTTTCAAGACGGCACGCGAGGGGCACGCCTCGGCCATCAGATCGCCGCGCCTGAGTTTTGCCGTTAACGTCGCCATAGTTTCCCGTCTTTAACCAAGAATTCTTGAAGCTTACGTTTTTGTTGGTACTTACTTTCGATAAGTGTACCCCTTATATAACTGGTCGACCTCAAGGAACAAGGAGTTTCGACCATGACTATTGCTGTGACCGGCGCCACCGGCCATCTCGGCCGCCTGGTGATTTCCGCCCTCAAGCCGCACGCGTCCGTTGTTGCGCTGGCGCGCGATCCCGCCAAGGGTGCCGATCTCGGCGTTGCCGTGCGCGCGTTCGATTACGACAAGCCGGATGCGGCGGCGCTTGCAGGCGTCGACAAACTGCTTTTGATTTCCGGCAACGAGATCGGCAAACGGGCGGCGCAGCACAGTGCCGTGATCGCGGTCGCCAAAACTGCAGGCGTCAAATTGATCGTCTACACCAGCCTTTTGCGCGCCGACGCCACGCCTTTGATGCTTGGCCCCGAGCACGCGGCCACCGAAACGGCGTTGAAAGCCTCCGGCGTGCCGTT
This sequence comes from Alphaproteobacteria bacterium, assembly GCA_023259375.1. GTDB lineage: Bacteria > Pseudomonadota > Alphaproteobacteria > Micropepsales > Micropepsaceae > Rhizomicrobium. The sequence continues at coordinate 622 of JAHFQC010000075.1, read as the reverse complement.
CGTGATCCTGCGCAACGGCTGGTACACCGAGAACTACACCGCTTCGATTCCGGCCGCGTTGAAAAACGGCGCCTTCATCGGCAGTGCGCGCGATGGACGGATCGCGTCGGCGGCCCGCGCCGATTATGCCGAAGCTGCGGTCGCCGTGCTGACCGGCGAAGGCCATGCCGGACGCATCTACGAATTGGCGGGCGATACCGCCTACACACTTGCCGAACTCGCCGCCGAACTGTCGCGCCAGACCGGCAAGACGATTCCCTATCGCGATCTGCCGCCGGTCGAATATGCCAAGGTGCTCGAAAGTGTCGGTCTTCCTGTCGCGATGGCCGAAGCGTATGCCGCGATGGATGCCGCTGCCGCGAAGGACGCCTTGTTCGATGATGGCCGTGTACTGTCGAAGCTGATCGGCCGTCCGACCACGTCGCTGAGCGAGGTCGTGCGCCAGACTTTGGCGTGACAATAGATACGGGATACGGGGACACAATGCATAATTCGGTTCGCCAGCTCTGGCGCGGATTTGGTATCGCGTTCCCCGGTTGACGTCGATCCCGAGACAGCCTCCTTCTTTCCTCCCTCGCGGAGCCGCTGCCGTCGCGCAACGCACGAATAGCGGGGGGGGGGG
>JAHFQC010000155.1 GCA_023259375.1 Alphaproteobacteria bacterium | reverse complement strand
CAACTGACCGTTGCGGATGCGTGTCAGCAAATCGCCAATGGGATCGGAAATCGCCATGGTCCCGTTTCTCCTTACCAGCTCGCCTTGGTCATGCCAGGGATCTGGCCGAAATTCGCCAAGTCACGAAGCGCGATGCGCGACAGCTTGACTTTGCGGTAATAGCCCTTCGAACGGCCCGACAGGTCGCAGCGGTGCTTGATGCGCACCTTCGAAGAATTGCGCGGCAGCTCGGAAAGCTTAAGCCGTGCAGCAAACTGCTCCTCGACCGGAACAGCCGGATCCTTCGCCTTGGCCTTCAGCTCGGCGCGCTTGGCCGCATACTGGGCCACCATTTTCTCTCGCTTTTTGTTGCGATTGATCTGGGAAATCTTCGCCATAACGCCTCGCCGTCAGTTCGTGAAGGGGAACTGGAAGCCCTTGAGAAGCGCCTTCGCTTCCGCATCGGTCTTCGCAGTCGTATTGAAGATGATGTCCATGCCCCACACCGTCTCGGTCTTGTCGTAGTCGATTTCGACGAAGACGATGTGTTCCTTGAGGCCCATGGCATAGTTGCCGCGGCCGTCGAAGGACTTGCCGTTGACACCGCGGAAGTCGCGGATGCGCGGCATAGCCATCGTCACGAGGCGATCCAGGAATTCGTACATGCGGTCCTGGCGCAGCGTGACCTTCACGCCGACCGGACGGCCGGCAGTGATCTTGAAGGTCGAAATCGCCTTCTTGGCCTTGGTGACGATGGCCTTCTGGCCGGCAATCGCCGTAAGGTCGGTCTGAGCGGCGACCATCTTCTTGGAGTCCTGCGAACCTTCGCCGGCGCCGATATTGAGGACGATCTTGCTCAGCTTCGGCACCTGCATGCCGTTCTTGTAGCCGAACTCCTTCATCAGCGCGGGACGGATCTCTTCTAGGTACCGCTTCTTCATGCGCGGCACGTAGTTCGGATCCTTCTGGGTCTCACCGACGGCCGAAGCGGCAGCCGACTTGGACTCGCCCTTCTTGGCCTTCTTTTCGGCCTTGGCGTCTGCCTTAGCCTTCTCGATCGGATTGCCGCCGCCCTTGGCGCCCTTTTCGGCCTTAGGCTTTTTTCCTGCTTCAGACATCGATGACCTCACCGGACTTCTTGGCGAAACGCACGCGGCGTCCGTCGCCCAGTTCCTTCCAACCGACCTTCGTGGCTTCGCCCGACTTGGGGTCGACGTGCGCCAGGTTCGACAGATCGATCGGCAAATCCTTGTTGACGATGCCACCCTGCGTACGCTGGGTCTGCTTCGTGTGACGCTTGGCGGTATTCACGCCCGAGACGACGGCCTTGTTCTCCTTGGGGAGAACCTTCAGCACTTCGCCCTTCTTGCCCTTGTCGCGACCGGTGGTGACTATCACCTTGTCGCCCTTCTTGATTTTCGCAACCATCAGAGCACCTCCGGTGCCAGCGAAATGATCTTCATGTGGTTCTTCGCACGAAGCTCGCGCGTCACCGGTCCAAAAATACGGGTGCCGATCGGCTCGCCCTGGGTGTTGACCAGGACCGCGGCATTGCCGTCGAAGCGGATCAGGCTGCCGTCGGGCCGGCGCACGCCCTGGGCGGTACGAACCACCACGGCCTTGCACACTTCGCCCTTCTTCACGCGGCCGCGCGGAATGGCTTCCTTAACGGACACCACAATCACGTCGCCAACGTCGGCATAACGGCGATGCGAACCGCCGAGCACCTTGATGCACTCCACACGACGAGCGCCGGAATTATCGGCGACGTCCAATTGGGTCGACATCTGAATCATGAAAGTCTACTCCCGATGCTCGCCGTATTATTTGCCGGTTACGCGTTCGATCACTTCCCAGCACTTAAGCTTGGAAATCGGACGGGTTTCCTGAATGCGGACGATGTCGCCGACCTTGTATTCGCCGGTCTCGACGTGGGCATGATATTTCTTCGAACGACGTACGGTCTTGCCCATCACCGGATGGATGAAACGACGTTCCACGTTGACCACGACGGTCTTCGCATTCTTGTCGCTGACCACGACGCCTTGCAGCACGCGCTTAGGCATAGTTCAAATCTCCTCAACCGGCCTTGCGGCGTGTTTCGGCCAAAATCGTCTCGATCCGCGCGATGTCGCGACGGACGGCGCGAATGCGGGCCGTCTTCTCGAGCTGGCCGTTCGCCTTCTGGAAGCGCAGGTTGAACTGCTCCTTCTTCAGCTTGGCGACCTGATCGGTGAGCTCGTCGGTCGACTTGGTGCGGAACTCGTCAGCCTTCGAGGAGGCCTTCGCGGTTTCCACCTTCTTGGATTTCTTCTCAGCCATCGTCGACCTCAAATGTTACGGGCGACGAATTTCGTCGCGATGGAGAGCTTGGCGGCCCCGAGGCGCATGGCCTCTTTCGCGGTCGCTTCGTCGACGCCGTCGATCTCGAACAGGATGCGGCCGGGCTTGATCTTGGCGACCCAAAACTCAGGGGCGCCCTTGCCCGATCCCATGCGGACTTCGGCAGGCTTTTTCGACACCGGAACGTCCGGGAATACGCGGATCCAGACGCGGCCGGCGCGCTTCATTTCGCGGGTGATCGCGCGGCGGGCCGCCTCGATCTCGCGGGCATTGATGCGTTCCGGCTCGAGCGCCTTCAGGCCGTATTCGCCGAAGTTGAGGCTCGTGCCGCCCTTGGCAGCGCCGTGGATACGGCCTTTGTGCTGCTTGCGGAATTTGGTGCGTGCGGGTTGAAGCATGGCGGTGTTCTTTCCGTCTTATTCGCCAGCCGG
>JAHFQC010000074.1 GCA_023259375.1 Alphaproteobacteria bacterium | reverse complement strand
GGCGCCGAGTGTTGGTTGGAGCGGCTCTTGCGGCAGGAACCACCGGTGCGGCGGCGGGACTGAGCCTGATCTCGCCGTTCGTCGATGTTCGCGGCACCCGCTTCGAACTGCGCGGCAAACCTTACCGCTATGCCGGTACCAATCTCTGGTACGGACCCTATCTCGGCTCGCCCGGCCCGCTCGGCCATCGCGACCGGCTGAAGCGCGAACTGGACGCCCTCACCCGGCTCGGGATCGACAATGTGCGGGTGCTGGCCTCGGGCGAGACCTCGCCGCTCAAGAACTCGCTGTCGCCGGCGATCCAGAAACACGGCGCGCCCGACAATGAAGCCCTGCTCAAAGGGCTCGATTTCACCCTGGCCGAAATGGGCAAGCGCGGCATGAAGGCCGTACTGTTCCTCAACAATTTCTGGGAATGGTCCGGCGGTATGGTGACCTACCAGTACTGGAGCAACGGCGGACGCTACATCGACCTCAACGATCCCGCCCATCCCTGGCCGGAATTCGCCGATTTCTCGGCTCAGTTCTATGCCAGCCCCAAGGCCACGGCGCTCTACGAGGCCTATGTCGAGCGCATCATCGGCCGCATCAATACGGTCACCGGCAAGCCCTACAAGGACGATCCCGCCATCATGGCCTGGCAGCTCGCCAACGAACCGCGGCCCGGCGGCACGCCGTCCAAGACGCCGTGGGAAGCCTTTTACGCCTGGATCGCCCGTACGGCCGATTTGATCAAGAAGCTCGATCCCAATCACCTTGTCTCCACCGGCAACGAAGGCCTCATGGGGTGCCTCGAATCGGCGGACTGCGTGACCAAAGCCAACACGCCGAAGTCGATCGACTACGTCACCTTCCACATGTGGCCGCTCAATTGGAGCTGGATCGACCCCGACAAGCTCGACGCCACCTTCGAGACCGGGCTCGCCAAGTGCCGCAGCTATATCGACACCCACATCAAGCTGGCGCGCGCCCTGAACAAGCCGCTGGTGCTGGAAGAATTCGGCTTCCCGCGTGAGGGTGGAAGCAATGCTCCCACCGTGCCGACCAGCCATCGCGATCGCTTCTACCGCATGGTCTACGACGCCGTGGAAGCCGACGCGAAAAAGAACGGCCCCTTTGCCGGCACCAATTTCTGGGCTTGGGGCGGCGAAGGACGCGCCCTGCATCCCGACGCCATGATGAAGCCGGGCGACACCGCCTATGTCGGCGACCCGCCGCAAGAGCCGCAAGGGCGCAATTCGGTATTCGCCAGCGATGCCTCGACGCTGGCGGTGATCCGTAGCCACGCAGCGGCGTTGAAGAAAGTCTAGCCCGCTTTCGGTTTCAGGCCGATCTGCAGGCTCGCCATGGTGATGTCGAGGATGGTCTCGAGTTCCTCGCGGCTGTCGAGCTTGCCGGCGATATAGGCGCTGACGGCGCCGTGCAGCGCGCACCAGAACACATGCCCGAGCACCGCCGGATCGCCCTCGATCTGGCCGGAGGCGATCAAGGCATCCATGCCGCGCCGGGTAATGGCACGGGCCCGATCCATCGCCGCCTGCAGGTCGGGATATTTGGTCGTATCGGGATGCGGCAGCTCGAACATGATGCGGTAGCTGTCGGGCTCGGCCAGCGCAAACGTGACATAGGCGCGGCGGCGTGCGACCGCCCGCTCCAACGCCGGCTCGGTGGACTTGTCCGCGGCTTCCAGAGCGGCCACGAAGCGGTTGAAGGCCCGCTCCATCGCAGCGGCGAGGATCTCCTCCTTGTCGCGGAAATAGTGGTAGGGCTTCATGGGGCTGATCCCCATGATCTCCGCCAGGGCCCGCATGGTGACCCCATCGGTGCCCCGCTGGGCGAAAAGGCGGCTGGCAGCAGCGCAGAGCTGCTCGCGGAATTCGGCGATGTCTTCTTCGCTCAAAGTGCGTGGCACGTTGGCGGCTCCCGAATGGCCGGCCGCGAAGCATCGGCCGGAGAATGAACCGTGGCACAAACGTGTAACCATGCCAACAGGCTGGTGACTCCGAACCGGGCCATTTTGGCAAGGAATTGGGGAGGATTCCTCCGTATACGCTGTATCAGCCGGGCGGGACGGAGACGTCGCGCACGCCAGCGGACAGGCCACGCCTGCTAACCGCTCTCACCTGTGTCGGGAAAAATGGTGCCGCCTGGGTGACTCGAACACCCGACCCACGCATTACGAATGCGTTGCTCTACCGGCTGAGCTAAGGCGGCCCATGGTTCGCACCAGGCTAGGAGCCAAAGGTGCGCAAATACCGGAAAAACCCACTCGGGCCGGTCCGGCGAGGGGCGGAAAATACGCATCCCGGGGCCGACCTGCAACAGGGGTTTTACCGGAGTTAGGCCGCTTCCGCCTGGGCCTGCGCGACAGAGCGAAGCGGGGACAGGGCAGGAACCATGACCTTTCGGCGCGGACGGCGTCTCAGCCGGCCCTCCGCGACGGCAATCCGGTCTCCTACCGCAGCAGCCGTTGCGCTTCCGGCCAGCCTTCGAACGCCGCCGAGACATCGCGGATGGTGAGGGGATCGGCCCAGGTGATCCCAATCTCGGCATGCCGGGCGCCGGGGCCAAACGAGCCGGACTCGGCAAACCGGGAGTCCTGCGGGCGGAAAATAGCCGTCTTGCTGCCGTCGCGCGCCGTGCCGCCCATGCTGGCCCAATGGTTCTGGTGGATATGCGCCTCCATGAAGCAGTCGATGAACGAGGCCTGCCCGACCGCATTGGGATCGGCATAGCGGCCGTCGGCAAACCGTTTGGTCGGGTGCCAGGGACGGCCCAGCGCTACCGAATTGTCCGGCACGCCCGCTTCGCGGGTCAGCCGCGAGCGGTAGACAACAATCCCCATACGCTGGGACAGCGGCGTCGATGGCGCGGTGACGAAGGAATGAAAATCGCCCGCCGCCACCGCGGACGCGCGCTTGCGGGTGCGAATTTCACTGTCGGCGATCAAGATCTGGCCGTTGCCGAAGATGAAGTCGACATTGCCCGCCACCAGACTCTTGCGGATGAAGGCCCGGCCGCCATTGGCGAACAGCGTATCCTGATAACCCAGGATCGCGGCGTTGCGGATCAGGACGCGGTCACTGTGGATGTCGAGCAGCAAGGCGACGGCTTGGGCATTGCCGATCTTCTTATCGCCGCTCAACGCATCATTGGCGAGAAAATCGTAGCTGTTTTCGATGGTGAGGCCGTCGATCGTCACCTCGTCGGCATCGATGGTCAGGGTGGCGGAGCCCGGCGTACCCCAATGATCGCGATGGTATTGTCCGGCCATCTCTGCCGCCGCATCGAAGTGCAGCCGCGTGCGACCGACGCCTTCGCCTTTGAGGATGGTTTTGGCGCGCCGGATGGTGACCTTCTCATAATAGTCCCCGGCACTCACGGCGATCACGGCCGTCCGATCACCGGTCGCCGCATCCAGCGCCGCTTGAATGGAGGTGTAGCAACGGGCCGCTTGGGCGCACTCATGCGCGACCCGATAGGTTGGCGCAGCGCAAGCCACGGCTCCCGAAAAGGCCGCCGCCACAAGAAAATGTTCCAGCCTCATTGGCATCTCCTAGTGCTTGGCGGACGGGCGCAGAAACGTGTCGATCGCGACCGCAACCTTGGTGACATAAGGCTCGAACAGCCAGAACGAATGCGGCAGGTGGTCGAACTTGATGAAGTCATTGCGGATATGGTGGCGGTCGAGCGCCGGCTTGACCTCTTCGTAGCCGGCCGTGAAGCGCGGCAGTTCGCTGGCGATAACCAAGGTCGGCGGCGACTTGGGGCCGGCATAACGGGCCGCACTGGCCTCGCGCCATTTGTCGCCCGCGGTTTCGTATGCTCCGCCCAGCCATAGTGCGGCCGATGATTTTTCGCCTTTGGCATTTTCGGCCTTGAGTGCCAACGGCGTCGTGAAATCGAACAGGCCGTCGAGATCGATCAGCGCATTCACGTGCGTGTCGAGTTGCGGCGCGCTCTTGAAGGTGTCGCGGTCCGCCGAATAGGCCAGCAGCGACGCCATCTGGCCGCCGGCCGATTCCCCGCCGATTGCCAGTTTGGCGGCATCGAAACCGTATTCGCCGGCGTGCGCTTTGGCCCACACGATGGCGTCGTTGATGTCGATCAGTCCGGCGGGATAGGGCGCTTCGAGCGCCAGACGAAGTTCCGGCGTGAAGACGACATAGCCGCGCTGCGCCAGCTGATTGGCCAATGCGTAGAAATTCGACTTGTTGCCGGCCCGCCAAGCGCCGCCGTGCACCAGCAGAATGGCTTGGCGATTGGCATGGCCCGGCAGCGGCAGAAACACGTCGGCATGCAGTTCGCGCTCGCCGATGGTCTTATAGAGACGGTCGAACAGGACTTGCTGGCCGGCTTCGAACACCAGCCGGGGCATCTCCATCTCGGGATGATCCGCCTTATAGGCAGCATAGCGCTGCGACACCGTATAGCCGTCGTCGACCGGAAAGACGGTCCCGGCCGCATACGCCGGCGCCAGCGCTGCCAGCGCTACCATTGCAAGAACGTGCTTCATCAAACGCCGCCGTGTTCAAACCCGCGGGAACCGTCCCGCGCCCCGCGTTATGCCACCATTCCTCCGCCGGGGAACGCGCCCTGCGACGGCTCCCCATGCGGCAGTCTGTACGAACTTGTTGATTTGTCAGACAATATACGTCAGATTGAGAGGCGGTCGGAAATAGGCCGGCACCCTGTCGCGATCGGTCGCAACCGCCGCCTTTTTGCCGCCCGCCCTTTGCGCTAGGTCTAGCGGTGATCCTCGCTTTCCGGTTTCAGTGAAACACCTTTCCACACGTCTGAGTTTCAGCCAGTTCGCTTCCGGCTCCGTGTCGGGCGTGTTCATTCCGTTTTTTGCCGCCTCGCTGGCGTGGCGCGGATTGTCCGCCGACCAGATCGGTCTGTTGTTGTCGGCCGCCTTGATCTTGCGCGCCTTCGCCGGGCCCCTGTCCGGCATCTTCGCCGACGCCCGCAACGACCGCCGCGCCGTGATGCTGGTGCTGTACTGGATCATGGTCGCCGGGTTCGGTTCGCTGTGCGTGGTCGACTCGCCGCTTCTGATTTTCCTGGTCTCGGTCCCCGCCTACATCGCCTACGGCGCCGCGACGCCGCTGCTCGAAAGCGTCTCGGTACGGCTAGCCGAGCGGTTCGGCTTCGATTACGGCCGGGTGCGCATCTGGGCTTCCACCGCCTTCGTCGTGATGAACATCACCGGCGGCGTCGTGGTCAAATATCTCAGCCTCGGTGCCGTCGCGCCGATGCTGGCCATCGGCGCCGCGCTGTGCGTGGTCTCCACCATCATGCTGCCGGCGCCGCCCGCCAGCGATGGCGCCGCTCCCTTAGGCACCCGGCTCAAGGCGACCCTCGACGAGACCAAGGAACTGCTGCGCACGCCGGTATTCCTGATCTTCCTCGCTGCCGCCAGTTTCGAGCAGGCGACGCACGCTTTCTATTACGGCTACGGCGGCCTGCACTGGAAGGCGATCGGCTATTCCGAAATGCTGATCGGCATCATCTGGCCGCTGGGCGTGTTCGCCGAGATTGCCCTCTTCAGCCAAGCCTTGCGGGTACTGCGCCTGTTCGGACCGAGCAAGCTGCTCCTGATGGGCGGCCTCGTCGCGGTGGTGCGCTGGACCATTCTCGCCTTCGATCCGCCGCTGCCCTTGGTGATCTTCGCCCAGTTCATGCACGGCGGCACCTTCGCCCTCGCCCATCTCGGCGCCGTGTTCTTCATCCTGAAGGCAGTGCCGCAACGGCTCTCCGCCACCGCGCAAAGCCTTTATTTCGTCGGCAGTCAGGGCGTCATGATGGGCCTCGCGACCCTCGCCATCGGCCCGGTCTATTCGACGCTCGGCGGCAAGGCCTATCTGATGATGACCGCGCTTGGCGTGGTGTCGATCGGCTTCACGCTGCTGCTCGCCCGCCGCTGGCACGGCGAAGCCATCATCCACGGCGGCACCAGCGAACGCGTCGATACGATTTAGTTTGGTCGCGCTTCCGGACGGAAAACCGGTTCCCGCCGACACGCTGACGCTACCGGCTCCTGGAAGCGCTCCCGTTTGATCGCGCTTCCTAGAACAGACCTTCGATCTGCCCCATCTCGTTGAGGTGAATCTTGTCGGCCGCGGGAATGCGCGGCAGGCCGGGCATGGTCATGATGTCGCCCGCAATCACCACCACGAATTCGGCCCCGGCCGACAGGCGCACTTCACGCACCTTGACCATGTGATCGGTGGGCGCGCCGCGCTTCTCCGGATCGGTCGAGAAGGAATACTGCGTTTTCGCCATGCACACCGGCAGATGGCCGAAACCGGCCTCTTCGAGTTCGTCGAAGTGGGTGCGGGTTGCGGAATCGGCAGAGATGCCGTTGGCGCCGTAGATGGTGCGGGCGACCGTCTGGGTCTTTTCCCACAACGGCATTTCGACCGGATAGAGCGGCTTGAATTCGGATTTCGTTGTGGCGCAGGTCTCGACCACGGATTTGGCGAGATCGACGACGCCCTTGCCGCCTTGAGCCCAGCCGCGGCTGATCTCAGCGGGACAATCGACGGCATTGGCGATCTCGATGACGCGCTGCATTTCCTCTTCGCTATCGCCGAGAAACTCGTTGACCGCCACGATTACCGGCACGCCGAACTTCTTCACATTGCGGATGTGGCGTTCGAGATTGGCGGCACCGCGTTCGATCGCACCCATGTTGGGCTTTTTGAGATCTTCCTTGGCAACCCCGCCGTGATGTTTGAGGGCGCGAACCGTCGCCACGATCACCGCCGCCGCCGGTTCCAGCTTGGCCTTGCGGCACTTGATATTGAAGAACTTCTCGGCCCCGAGATCGGCACCGAAACCGGCCTCGGTCACGACGTAATCGGCGAGCTTCAAGGCTGCCCGCGTCGCAATCACCGAATTGCAGCCGTGGGCGATGTTGGCGAACGGTCCGCCATGCACGAACACCGGATTGTTCTCCAGCGTCTGCACCAGATTGGGCAACAGCGCATCTTTGAGCAGCACGCTCATGGCGCCGGGCGCGTTCAGTTCCTTGGCGGTGACATAACGCCGGTCGCGGGTTTCGCCGACCACGATGTTGCCGAGGCGGCGTTCGAGATCCTTGAGATCGGTGGCGAGGCACAGGATCGCCATCACTTCGGAGGCCACCGTGATGTCGAAGCCGTCCTCGCGCGGAAAACCGTTGACCACACTGCCGAGCGACGAGGTGATGTGGCGCAAGGCGCGGTCGTTCATGTCGAGGCAGCGGCGCCAGGAAATCCGGCGCGCGTCCAGATTCAGCGAATTCGACCAGTAGATGTGACTGTCGAGCATCGCCGCCAGAAGATTGTTGGCGGACGTGATGGCGTGGAAATCGCCGGTGAAATGCAGATTGATCTCTTCCATCGGCACGACTTGCGAATAGCCGCCGCCGGCCGCCCCGCCTTTCATGCCGAAGCACGGTCCCAGCGAGGGTTCGCGCAACGCCGCCATGGCGCGATAGCCGAGGCTGTTCAATGCATCGTTGAGTCCCACCGTGACGGTGGTCTTGCCTTCGCCCGCCGGCGTGGGGGTGATCGCGGTGACCAGGATCAGCTTGCCGTCGGGCCGGTCTTTCAGGCTTTCGATATAATCGAGGGAGATCTTCGCTTTGGTGCGGCCGTAGGGAATGACCGCTTCGTCCGGGATATCGAACTTTTGGGCGATTTCGGCGATCGGTTTCATTTTTGCGTCGCGCGCAATTTCGATATTGCTGCGGACGACCGGTTCCTGAAATTCCATTACTAAGCCCTTCCCAAGGCGGATAATTCTGCGCGCGTTCTCGTAGCAGAATACCGTAAGGGAGGGGACGCGATCACTCTGCGGTTTTGCAACGCGGGTGTGCGTTTGCGTAAACGTCCATCAGCCGCTTCACGTCGATCTGGGTGTAGGTCTGAGTGGTCGACAGCGAGGCGTGGCCGAGAAGTTCTTGTACCGCGCGAAGTTCCCCGCCATTGGCGAGCAGATGGGTGGCGAAGGAATGACGCAGGGCATGCGGGGTCGCCCGCTCCGACAGGCCGAGCCGGGACCTGAGCCGCTGCATCAGAGCCTGGGCTTCGCGCGGGCTCATCGGCTTACCGGTACGCGATACGAACAATGGCGCCTGTGGTCCCAAGGCGAACGGCAGTTTGGCAACATAGGCGGCGGCGGCTTCGCGCACCGCCGGGATCAGCGGCACGGTACGTTCCTTCTTGCCTTTGCCGAGCACGGTGATGGCGTCGCCGAGCGGAACGTCGCCGCGCTTGAGGCTGAGGCCTTCCGAGATACGCAATCCGGCGCCGTACAAGAGCGTCAGCAGCGCCACGTCGCGGGCGGCAATCCATTCGATATCGTTCTCGCCTGCTTCGGCCAGCGTGCGTGCGGCATCGATTTCCGACAGCGGTCGCGGCAAGGTTCGTGGAATGCGCGGCGTGCGCACCGCGCGGGCAGCGGCGTTTTCCAAAACGCCTTCGCGTGCCAGGAAGCGGAAAAAGCTGCGCACTGCCGCCAGCGCCCGCGACACGCTGCGGGCCTGCAGCCCTTCGTTGCGGCGTTTGGTGATGAAAGCGCGAATGTCGGCCGGCGTCAGCGATTTCAGATCGCGCTCGCTCGGCACACCGCCGAGATGCTCGGTCAGAAAATCGAAAAAGCGCTCGAGATCATCGCCATAAGCGCGCAACGTATGCGGGCTCGCCCGCCGTTCGTGCGCGAGACCGTCAAGCCAATCGGCTTTCAGGATTTGGGCAGATCGAGCCATGCCCGGATTGCCCGTTCCAGCGCCCGTGCGAACAGCCCGAGATCGGCTTCGCAATCGCGCCCGTCAAACCGGTTCTCGGCCAGCGAACCAAGAACATACAGCGCCGGCTGCGAACCAATGCGCAAACGGAACGCCGCCAGGCTGCGATAGCCGGTACGGCCGAACAACAATTCGCCGCCGCCTGAGAGGATCGCGCCCATGCCATCCGGGCCGACCACCGCCGTCACCGTGCCCGGCGCGATCAGCCGCACGCCTTCGCACGAAGTCGCCGCGGCCAATCCATCAGCCGCTTCAATGCAGAACACCGCGCGATCGGCGCCAAAGGCCGGCGCTGCCGCCGTCGCCGCCAAAATCGCTTCGGCGAACGAGCGCGCATCGATGAGATCGAGAATCGCCCGCTTGACGCCATCGGACAGGCGCGTGCCACGATCGGCGACCGACTTCAGCGCATCGCGCTCGGCCTTCAGCGCCTGGTTTTCCTCGCGCAGCTTTTCGAGCACATAGCGGGTGAAATCGATCACGCCGTCTTCGTCGGCGCGCGCCGGCACCAGAAGCGACAAAAGCTCGCCGTCCGCCGCCAGCATCTCGCGATGCATGCGGATATACGCCTTCACCGCCTCGGCGGCGGCGATATGCGGTTCACGGGATGGTGCGCTTTCGCTCATTCTTGGTGGTAATAGGTGGCGTGGTATTTGGTGATATGGGTCTGAGACTCGTGATTCGCAAGCTTAACGCATGACCGCGCCCGATCTGAAGTCCGGGAAAACCGATTGCTGCCGTGCTGGCGTTTTGCTGCCACTGCCGCTCGCGGGTGCGTATGACTACAAATTATCCGTACCGGCGCGGCGTGGACAAATTGTGGCGGCGCCGTTGGGCCCGCGCACCTCAATCGGCGTGGTGTGGGGCGACGCGGCGGGCGGCGTGGCGGAAACGCGGCTGAAAGAGGCTATTCCGCTCGACGGCGCGCCGGCGCTGCCGCCCGGATTGTGCGATTTCGTCGATTGGGTGGCGCAGTACACGTTGACGCTTCCTGGCATGGTGCTGGCGATGGCCTTGCGTTCGCGCCAAGCATTCGAGCCGGAATCCGCACGCGTTGCCTACATCAAGGGCGAAGGCGCGCCGAAAAAGTTGACTCCTGCTCGTCAACGCGTGCTCGAGGTCGCCGCCAACGGATTGGCGCGAAGCGTGCCGCAGCTTGCCGAAGAAGCCAATGTGACGCCTGCGGTGGTGCGCGGCCTGATCGATTGCGGCGCACTGGTGCCGATCGATTTGCCGGAGTTCGATCCCTTTCCGCGGCCCGATCCCGATTTTTCGCAGCCCGTTCTCGACACCGAGCAGGATCTCGCCGCGCATGTGATGAAAGGCGCGGTGAAGGCGAAACGCTTCGGCGTGTCACTGCTCGACGGCGTCACCGGCTCGGGCAAAACCGAAACCTATTTCGAAGCGGCGGCGGAAGCAGTGCGGCTAGGGCGGCAAGTGCTGATCCTGTTGCCCGAAATCGCGCTGACGGTGCAGTTTCTCGATCGCTTTGCGGCGCGCTTCGGCGCCCGCCCGGCGGAATGGCACAGCGATCTTTCGCAACGCGAACGGCGGCGGGTTTATCGCGCGGTGATGAGTGGCGAAGCGCGCGTCGTGGTCGGCGCCCGTTCGGCGCTGTTCCTGCCGTTCAAGGATCTCGGTCTTGTCATCGTCGACGAAGAACACGAGCAGGCCTACAAACAGGAAGACGGCGCCATCTATCATGCCCGCGACATGGCGGTGGTGCGGGCGCGGATCGAAGGCTGTCCGGTGATTTTGGCGAGCGCGACGCCGTCGCTCGAAAGCTATGTCAACGCCAAGAACGGCCGCTATGCGCATCTTCGTTTGACGACCCGCCACGGCGCCGCGGTGCTGCCGGAAGTCCGGTTGATCGATATGCGCAATGATCGCGGCGATCCCGGCACCTTCATATCGCCGACCTTGCGCGGTGCGCTTGCCACCACGCTCGAAGCCGGCGAGCAGGCGATCCTGTTCCTCAATCGCCGCGGCTATGCCCCGCTGACCTTGTGCGCCTCCTGCGGCCACAAACTGGTGTGCCGCAATTGTTCGGCCTGGCTGGTCGAGCATCGTTACCGCAAACGCCTCGTCTGTCATCATTGCGGCTACGAAACCGGGATGCCGACCGAATGCCCGGAATGCCATACCCAAGGCGCGTTCACGGCGTGCGGTCCCGGCGTCGAACGGGTGATGGAAGAATTCAAGCTCATATTCCCCGATGTGCGCGTCGCCATCGCCTCCTCCGACACCATGGGCGGGCCAACCGAAATGCAGGCCGCCATTCACGCCATGATGAAGCGCGAAATCGATGTTTTGATCGGCACCCAGATCGTCGCCAAGGGTCATCACTTTCCGCAACTGACTCTGGTCGGCGTGGTTGATGCCGATCTCGGCGGTTCCGATGGCGATCTGCGCGCCCGCGAACGCACGTTCCAGCTCTTGCACCAAGTGGCGGGACGCGCCGGCCGGGCTGAGAAGCCGGGCCTCGTATTGATGCAGACGCGCAATCCCAAGGATGCGGTGATGCAGGCGCTGATCGCCTCGGATCGCGACGCCTTCTATGACCAGGAAACCAAATACCGCGAAGTCACCCACGCGCCGCCATTCGGGCGCTTGGCGGCGATCATTCTTTCCGGCCATGACGGCGATGCGGTGCGCGGCGCCGGACGCATTCTTGCCCAGACCGCACCGGCGGCGCGCGGCATCAAAGTGTGGGGCCCGACACCGGCGTTCTATGCACTATTGCGCGGCCAAACCCGCGAGCGGCTGTTGGTGCAGACGGAGAAATCCGTCGACATCCAGGCCTATTTGCGCACGTGGCTCGCCGCCGCGACGCTGCCGAAAAACGTCCGCGTGGTGGTCGACGTCGATCCCGTCAGCTTTTTCTGATCACTTTATGGTCGCGCTTCATGGCCGAAAACCGGATTCCACTTTTCGGTGAAGCGCTCCGGTCACTTCCGCGTTCGCAGGCATTGCGCGTAAATCGCGTCCGCGCGGCGCGCTTGGGTGGCGGCATCGAAGCCTTGGCTGGCAGCTTCGCGTTTGGCGGCCTCGGCAGCATTGGTGCACCAATTGGGATTGGGCGCCGGCGCGACAGCCGGCGGCGGCGCGTTCTTTTTGGCGTCGAGAAACGCAAACGTGTGGTCCCATCCCGGACCCGTGCAGCCCGCCAATCCTAATCCGATTGGGCCCAACCCCAACAACACGACAATCGTCCGACGCATTCTTGCTCCCGTCACACCATTTTCAGGTCGCTCTTGGCAAAAAGATCCGTGGTGGCGAGCAGCGGGGCGTCGAGCGCCTTCGCGGCGCCATAAGCAAAACAATCCGCCAGCGACCAGCGGCCGGAACCATATGCGAGAAACCCGGTGCGCGCCCACGATGTCTGTGCGGCATCTATCGAGCGTTGGGCGATGTGGCTTTGCTTGAGGAAGGCGGAGAGTATCGGCGCGGGGTCGTCGTACCGCTGCGTCAGGGCCAGCAGCACATCCATCACCGACACCGGCGACATGATGGCGTCCGGCGCCTCGCACAGTTTGGCGGCGACAGCATTGCAGCCAGGTTCATTGGTGAGCAGGGTCAGGACCGCCGAGGAATGGACCACGATCACGGCAGCTCCTCCGTCTTGCGGGACTGGGAGGCGAGCGCTGCCTGCAGACTGCCGAGGGTGGCAAGATACTCGGGCAGAGGCTGCTTGCCCCGGCCGCGCTTGACCCGGTCGAGCTTTTCGGCGACCGCGTTATGGACCGCAACCGTCAGCTTTTCGCCCATGAGGGTGGAAAGCTCGCGGATGGCGGCTTCGGTGGCGGAATTCTTGATATTCAGGCCCATTTCTACCTCGCTGCGGTTTACTATAAGCAGGAATGGTAGAATTTGACACCAGTTTTCAATAAAGTCTTCCGATGATCTACCGGAGCCTTATACCACAAAACGCAAGCAGGGCAGAATTTCTTCTGCCCTGCTACACCAATCTTATACCAAATTTTTCTACCCGAATGTCCGCACATCTACCAAATGGCCGGTCACTGCGGCGGCGGCGGCCATCGCAGGGCTGACGAGGTGGGTGCGCCCGCCGCGGCCTTGGCGGCCTTCGAAGTTGCGGTTCGAGGTCGAAGCGCAGCGTTCGCCCGGCGCCAGCCGGTCGGCGTTCATCGCCAGGCACATCGAGCAGCCCGGCTCGCGCCACTCAAAACCGGCTTCGAGGAAGATCTGGTCGAGGCCTTCCTGTTCCGCCTGTTCCTTCACCAGTCCGGAGCCCGGCACCACCATGGCGTTGACGTGGGCGGCGACTTTGCGGCCCTTTGCGATGGCGGCGGCGGCGCGCAGGTCTTCGATGCGACCGTTGGTGCAGGAGCCGATGAACACCCGGTCGACTTTGACGTCGGCGAGCGGTGTGCCCGGCTTCAGGTCCATATAAGCAAGCGCCCGCTCGGCGGCCGATTTCTTGGCCGGATCGGCCATTTTCGCCGGATCGGGCACGGTTGCGGTCACCGGGAGCGCCTGTTCGGGCGAGGTGCCCCAGGTCACCATCGGCACGATATCCTTGGCTTCGAGCATGATTTCGGCGTCGAAGTGGGCGTCCGGATCGGATTTGAGCAGCTTCCAGGTCGCCACAGCGGCTTCGAACGCGCCGCCTTGGGGGGCGCGCGGACGGCCGGCGATGTAAGCGAAGGTGGTTTCGTCGGGCGCCACCAGACCGGCGCGGGCGCCGCCCTCGATGGTCATGTTGCAGAGGGTCATGCGGCCCTCCATCGACAAACCCCGCACCGCTTCGCCGGCGAATTCCACCACATAGCCGGTGCCGCCGGCGGTGCCGATCTTGGCAATGATAGCGAGGGCGAGATCTTTCGCCGTAACGCCGTTCGGCAGAACACCGTTCACCAGCACCCGCATGTTCTTCGACTTGGGGGCGAGCAGGGTCTGGGTCGCCAGCACATGCTCGACTTCCGAGGTGCCGATGCCGAATGCCAGCGCGCCAAACGCGCCATGCGTGGAAGTGTGGCTGTCGCCGCAAACGATGGTGGTTCCCGGCAAGGTGAAGCCCTGTTCCGGCCCGACGATGTGGACCACGCCCTGGCGGATATCGTCCATCGCGAGGTACTCGACCCCGAATTCCTTGGTGTTTCGCTCGAGGGTTGCGATCTGCTCGGCGCTTTCCGGATCGGCGATGCCTTTGGCGCGGTCGCGGGTCGGCACATTATGATCGGCCACCGCCAGCGTCCGTTCGGGACGGCGGACGGCACGGCCGGTATTGCGAAGACCCTCGAAAGCCTGGGGGCTCGTCACCTCGTGCACAAGATGGCGGTCGATATAGAGAATGCTCGATTCCCCCGGCGCTTCATGCACCAGATGGGCGTCCCAGATCTTGTCGTAGAGCGTACTCATCGCCGTGTTGCCTTGTGTTAAGAGGGCTCTAACAACACCAGCCGGAGGCTTGGCGCAAGTCCCTTAAAGCCCTAGCGGCCGCTGGCGACATAAACCACCAAAGCGATGATCAGAAGCGCCGCAGCCTGGGCGACAATACGATAACGCATCAGCACATTCGACCAGCGCGCCGAGGTCTGCCCGCCGATCGCCATCACCACGATTCCGCCCAACAGAACCAGGGCCACCGCCGCAAGCGCGAGAAAGATCAGGAGATTGCCGATCATGCCGGCACTCCGGCCGGACGCGCCCAGCCCGCAGCCTTGGCGCCAAGATCACGGAATTTGCCCGAGAGTTGATTGAGCCGGGCCGTCCATTCCGGATCGGGCGTCTGACCGGCGATGGTCTTGAAATAGACCTCCATCAGCGCCGCGATGGCGATCGGTTCGAGCAATGCCGCTTTCAGGCTCAAGGCCAGGATCAGCGCCAAGGCAAATCCGAACAGCGAGAGGTTGCCGGGGATCAGAGCGGCCAGCGCCGCGGCCGGCGCCAGCAGAACAACGAAGATCGCTGCCGTCAGCAACCACAAGAACACCGTCAGCCACAGCGCGTTCTTGAGGAAGTGCTTGTAGTTCTGGGCATAGAGGATCAGCCCCTCCTGTGCCGTCGCCCACGGGTTGGTGGTGCGGGTGCGGATCAGGTAGGCGAGAATGATCTCGTCGACATAGGTCAGCGACAGGCGGACCACTTTTTCGGCGAGATTGAGCAGGCCTTGCAGCCCCGGCACCGGCAGGAACGAGGCGATGAAATTGACGCTGCCGAACACGGTCCGAAGGATCGCCTTGATCAGCTGATCGACGCCGAACAGCACCGACGATTCCGTGAAATGAGTCTTCACGAAGCCGCTGCCGAACGCGATCTGGCTTTGGCCGGCCGGAATATCGTGACCGTCATAGAGTTCGACCAGCACCGCGATGTGCGCCGCTTTGACGAGATAGAGCAGATATTCGCGCGCCAGATAGAGCGCCACACTGACAATGCCGAAGCCGAGTGCGCCGCCGATAAACGCGCCGCCCTCGCCGCTGCCGGTCACGCGGGCAAGGCCGTATCCGACCGCGGCCCCGGTGCCGATGGCGAACAGATAGGCCGCGCCAATGGCGGCAAACACCACCAGCCGCAGCAGCACAAAAGGCAGCGTCCGCAGCATCATCGCGATCGCTCTACCGAAACGGAAGTCCCACATCGCATCAGCCCATTTGGTTCCGAAGAAAGCTGGTCTGCCCAGGACAAAGCGTCAAGCCAGTTCGTCGATCTCGGTATCGGTGAGATTGCCCGGCACGATGGTCACCGGAATGGCCTGGACCTTGGTGGCGAACAATTTGACCAGCGGACCGGGGCCGTCTTTCGAAGTCCCTGCCGCCAGCACCAGAATGGAAATATCGCGGTCGCGGCGGATCAGCTCCATCAGGCACTCCGGGGCTTCGCCGTGCTCGATGATCAGTTCAGGCGTCAGGCCAGTCAGCTCGTTGATGGCTTTCGCGGCGTCATAAACCAGGGCTTCGGCGTCACGATGGGCTTCATCCATCATGATCTCTTCGACCCCGCCCCATTGCTGGAAATCGACCGGCGCCGCAACGCAGAGCAGCGTCATGCGGCCGGAGGTGTGCTGCGCCCGGCGCGCCGCGAAACGCACCGCCACTTTGCATTCGGGCGTCTTGTCGACCACCACCAGGAACTTGCGGACTTGTGCCTCCATGGGGCCAGCCTGACACCAAGCCGGGGATGGGAGCAAGAGGCCGCTAGTTCAGCGGCAGCTTGCTTTTCAACTCGTACAGAACTTCCAGCGCCTGTTTCGGCGACAGGGCGTCGGGCTCGACCGCGCGCAGCGCTTCCTCGACGGCGTTTTGCTCTTTCTTGGCAGGCGCCAAAACCGAAAACAGCGGCAGGTCGTCGATACGGGCGAGCGGTTTGTGGCCTTCACGGCCGTCTTCCAGCGCTTTCAGCACCTCACGGGCGCGATCGACCACCGGACCCGGCAATCCCGCCAGTTTGGCAACGTGAATACCGTAGGAGCGGTCGGCGACGCCCGGCACCACTTCGTGCAGGAACACGATGGTGTCGTTCCATTCGCGCACCCGCATGGTGACACACGCCATCGCCGACAGCCGTTCGGCCAGCGCCGTCATCTCGTGATAGTGGGTGGCGAACAGCGCCCGCGACTTGTTCTTGACGCAGAGATGCTCGGCGGTCGCCCAGGCAATGGCGAGGCCGTCGAACGTGGCGGTGCCGCGGCCGATCTCGTCGAGAATGACCAGACTCTTGTCGGTCGCCTGATTGAGGATGGCGGCGGTTTCCACCATTTCGACCATGAAGGTGGAACGCCCAGCGGCGAGATCGTCACCAGCACCGACACGCGAAAACAGCCGGTCGACGACGCCGAGATGCGCGCTTTCCGCGGGCACGAACGATCCCATTTGCGCCAGGATCGCGATCAAGGCGTTCTGGCGCAGGAAGGTCGATTTACCGGCCATGTTCGGACCGGTGACTAGCCACAGCCGTTTTTCGCCGGAAAGGCTGGCGTCGTTGGGCACGAACGGCGCCCGCGCCGCGTCGAGCGCCGCTTCCACCACCGGATGGCGGCCGCGCACGATCTGAAACGCTTTCGAGCCATCGACCTTCGGCCGCACATAACGTTTCGACAGCGCCAGATCGGCCAGCGCCGAAGCGACATCAAGCACCGCCAAGCCTTCGGCGATCTTGGCCAGCGCCGGCGCCAGCGCCAGCGCATCCGCCGTCATCTCGTCGAACAACTGTTTTTCCAGCGCCAATGCCTGATCGCCCGCTTGCGAAATGCGGTTGGCGAGGGTCGACAATTCGTCGGTCGAGAACCGCACCGCGCCGGCCATGGTCTGGCGATGACGATAAGCAGCGTTGCTCATCAGAGGATCGGCATGCTGCGCCGACACCTCGATGAAATAGCCGAGCACGCCGTTGTGCTTGATCTTGAGCGCCACGCCGGTCTCATCACGATAGCGGGTTTCGAGCCCGGCAATGACGCGGCGGGATTCATCACGCAAGGCGCGCAACTCATCGAGCGGAGCATGGGCGCCGGGTCGAATGAAGCCGCCGTCGCGGGCATAAAACGGCGGCTCGGGCACCAGCAAATGCGTGAGCTTGGCATCGAGCCCCGACACCGCCACCAGACCTTCAAGCAATCCGGCGATCGCGGTTTCGGCTTCGCCATGGGCAACGCGCATCAGCTCACGCACGCTGCGGGCGGCCGCGATGCCGTCGCGCAAACACGTGAGATCGCGCGGGCCGCCGCGCTGCACCGACAGACGCGCCACGCTGCGGGCGATGTCGGGCGCACTGCGCAGCCGGTCGCGCAATTCTTCGCAGAGATCGCGCGAGTCGACGAATTGGGCGACCGCGTCCTGCCGGGCTTCGATCACGGCAACCTCGGTCAACGGCGCCGCCAGACGGGACGCCAGCAAACGGGCGCCGGCCGCGGTCACGGTGCGATCGATCACCGACAGGAACGAGCCGCGCCGCTCGCCCGCCAAGGTCTGCATCAGCTCGAGATTGCGCCGCGTCGCAGCATCGATCGCCATGAAAGCGTCGACGCCTTCGCGCGCCAGCGGGCTGAGAGCCGGGACTTTGCCCTTCTGGGTCAACTCCAGGTAGCCGATCAGGGCGCCCGCCGCCGCCACTTCCGCCCGGCTGAACGTGCCGAAACCCGACAGCTCGGCGACGCCATAAAATTCCTTCAGCGCCCGCTCGCCGGTGGCGGAATCGAACTTCACCGCCGGCAGCACCGTCAGCGCCGGACCGAAACTGTTGAGCGGCGCGGCCAGCACCGGATCGGCCAAAAGATTATCCGGAACAATGAGTTCGGAGGGATTGAGCCGCGCCAGTTCGACCCCGATATCGGCCGCGCCGATCGCCGCGACCCGGAACGAGCCGGCACTCATCTCGGCCGACGCCAGCGCCAGCTCGCCGCCCGCCCGCGCCAGACTGGCCAGCGTATTGGCCTGTTTGGGTTCCAGCAGGGAGTCTTCGGTCAGGGTGCCGGGGGTGACGAGGCGGATCACCTCGCGCTTGACCACCGCCTTATAGCCGCGCTTGCGGGCCTCGGCCGGGTCTTCCATCTGCTCGCAGATCGCCACCCGGAAACCCTTGCGGATCAAGCGCTCGAGATAGCTTTCCGCGGTATGAACGGGGACGCCGCACATCGGGATATCCTCGCCGAGGTGCTTGCCGCGCTTGGTGAGCGCGATATCGAGCGCTTCCGACGCTTTGGCGGCGTCTTCGAAAAAGAGTTCGTAAAAATCGCCCATCCGGTAGAAAAGAAGATAATCAGGATGGGTCGCTTTTATTTCGAGAAATTGCGCCATCACAGGGGTGGCGCCTTCAAGCGGATTTTCGGGGGTATCTGCGGCCATGCGCCCAACCTAGCAAAGCCGCACCCCTGTTGCGCCGCGACCGGG
Organism: Alphaproteobacteria bacterium; assembly: GCA_023259375.1. Taxonomy (GTDB): domain Bacteria; phylum Pseudomonadota; class Alphaproteobacteria; order Micropepsales; family Micropepsaceae; genus Rhizomicrobium. Next base: position 9,960 of record JAHFQC010000074.1, on the reverse strand, counting down.
GTTCGTACATGCCGGTGCGAAGCTGTATTCTTGTGGAAAAGCGAGGGGAATCGCCCCAATGGAACAAACTTCCGACCGCCCGACCTTCACCGACGACGAAGCACTCGCGTTTCACGCGCAAGGCAAGCCGGGCAAGATCTCCATCACCCCGACCAAGCCGATGGCCAACCAGCGTGACCTGTCGCTGGCCTATTCGCCGGGCGTGGCCGTGCCGGTACGGGCGATCGCGAAGAAGCCGGATGCCGTCTACGACTACACCGCCAAGGGAAACCTGGTGGCGGTGATCACCAACGGTACGGCGATCCTTGGGCTCGGCGATCTCGGCGCCTTGGCGTCGAAGCCGGTGATGGAAGGCAAGGCGGTGCTGTTCAAGCGCTTCGCCGATGTCGACACCATCGACATCGAACTCGACACCCACGAGGTCGACGAGTTGGTCGGCGCCATCCGCTATCTCGGGCCGACGTTCGGCGGCATCAACCTGGAAGACATCAAGGCGCCGGAATGCTTCATGGTCGAAGCGCGGCTCAAAGAGCTGATGGACATTCCGGTCTTCCACGACGACCAGCACGGCACCGCCATCATCTGCGCCGCCGGCATCATCAATGCCCTCGAACTCACCGGGCGCAAAATCGAGAACATCAAAGTCGTGGTCAACGGCGCCGGCGCGGCCGGCATTGCCTGCCTCGAACTGTTGAAGACCATGGGTTTGCCCAACGAGCACGCCACCCTGTGCGATTCCAAAGGCGTGGTTTATCGCGGCCGCACGGCCGGCATGAACCAGTGGAAGAGCGCGCACGCAGTGAACACCAAGGCCCGCACCCTGGAAGACGCCATCGCCGGTTGCGATGTATTCCTCGGCCTGTCCGTCAAAGGCGCGGTCACGCAAGCGATGGTCAAGACCATGGCCAAGGCGCCGATCATTTTCGCCATGGCCAATCCCGATCCGGAAATCGCGCCGGAAGACGTCAAAGCGGTGCGTCCCGACGCCATCGTCGCCACCGGTCGCAGCGACTATCCCAACCAGGTCAACAACGTCCTCGGCTTTCCTTATATCTTCCGCGGTGCTCTCGACGTCAGGGCGCGCGAAATCAATTTGCCGATGAAAATCGCCGCCGCCCATGCCTTGGCGGCCTTGGCGCGCGAAGATGTGCCCGATGAAGTGGCAACCGCTTATCGCGGCGCCCGGCCGTCATACGGCGCCGAATACATCATTCCCTCGCCGTTCGATCCACGGCTGATTTCGCGGGTGTCGTCGGCGGTGGCGGAAGCGGCGATCAAAACCGGCGTGGCGCGGCGCGTCATTACCGATATGGAAGCCTATCGCGCCGAACTCACGGCCCGGCTCGATCCTAGCGCCAATCTGTTTCACCGGTTGCAGACCATCGTCCGCGCCAATCCCAAGCGGGTGGTGTTTGCCGAAGGCGAAGAACCCTGCGTGGTACGCGCCGCGGTGGCGTTCCAGCAGGCCGGACTCGGCAAGGCAATCCTGATCGGGCGCAAGGATGTCGTGCAATCGGCGGTGTGGGGCATGGGCCTCGACGGTGCCGATCTCGAAATTCGCGTGCCTCATTCGGCGCAGGAAGCCTCGCCGTATATCGAAGCGCTGTACAAGCGGCTGCAACGCTGCGGTGCGCTCTATCGCGATTGCGTGCGCATGGTGACCAACGACCGCAACATCTACGCCGCCTCGCTTTTGGCCGCCGGCGAAGCCGATGCCATGGTGACCGGTGTGACGCGCGCCTATACCGCCGCGCTCAGTGATGTGCGCCAGGTGCTCGATTGCCCGGAGGGCCAGCGCCCGATGGGCGTTCTGGTCGTCTTTGCCAAAGGCAAAGTGATCTTCGCTGCCGACACCTCCGTTCACGAATTGCCGAGTTCGGAAGAGCTGGCCGATATCGCGGTGCAGGCGGCGCAAGTGGCGCGCCACTTCGGCTTCACTCCGCGCGTCGCTTTGCTGGCTTCCTCGACGTTCGGGTTTCCCCGCAACGAACGCTCCGAACGCATCGTCGAGGCGGTCCACATCCTCGATCACCGCAAAGTCGACTTCGAATACGACGGCGAAATGGCGGTCGACGTGGCGCTGAGCAAAAACAAGCTCGGGCTGTATCCGTTCTGCCGCCTCACCGACACCGCCAACGTTCTGGTCATGCCGGCGGTGCATTCGGCCCAGATCGCCACCAAAATGCTGGGCGAAATCGGCGGCGTCTCGATGCTGGGTCCGTTCCTGGTCGGCCTCGAAAAGCCGGTCCAGATCGTCTCGCTCGGCGCCAACATGACGGAGATCTACAACGCGGCGCTGGTGGCTTCGCTGTAGCGCCGGAGCTGTCATGCGCGCAAAGGGCAAGAATATTGCCGCGCGCCGTGCTATCAAGCGGGGAAGACGGAGCGGATGTACCGCCCCTAACCCTTTGATTGAACTAGGACTGCCATGAGCTTCATCGACCGCCTGTGGGGCGAGGACATCGTTCCGACCCTTTCCGATTACATCCTGATCCCGAACAAATCCCCGGCGTTCGATCCCCAATGGGAAACGCGCGGCGAGATGGCGAAAGCGGTCGGCCTGTACGAAGCCTGGGCCAAGAAGCACCTCGCCAAGATTCCGGGCGCCAAAGTCGAAGTGGTCGCCCCCAAGGGTCGCACGCCACTGATCTTCATCGAAGTGCCGGGCACCGCGCCGGGCAACGTTCTGCTCTACGGCCATCTCGACAAGCAGCCGGAAATGAAAGGCTGGTCGGAAGGCATGGGTCCGTGGACGCCCGTCCTGAAGGACGGCAAGCTTTACGGCCGCGGCGGCGCCGACGACGGTTACGCCATGTTCGCTGCGCTCTCCGCCATCCTGGCCCTGCATGAATCGGGCACGCCGCATGCGCGCTGCGTCATCACCATCGAGTCGGGCGAGGAATCCGGTTCGCCGGATCTCGAGTACTACATCAACAGTTTGGCGGACCGCATCGGCGCCGTCGATCTGGTGGTGTGCCTCGATTCCGGTTGCGGCAACTACGATCAGCTGTGGCTGACCACGACGCTGCGCGGCATTGCGGCGGGACAGGTTTCCATCCGCGTCCTGACGGCCGGCCTTCATTCCGGCGACGCCAGCGGCATCGTGCCGTCGTCGTTCCGCATCCTGCGCCAGCTTCTGTCGCGGCTCGAAGACGAAACCACCGGCGCGATCAAACTCGATGCGCTCAATGTCGTCGTGCCGGCCGATCGCCGGCAGCAGGTTCACGAAGCCGCCGCCGCACTCGGCGACTCGGTGTGGAACCGCATGCCGTTCGCCGGCAAGACCAAACCGATGGGTGCTTCGAACGAAGAGTTGATCCTCAACCGCACCTGGAAACCGCAGCTTTCGGTCATTGCCATGGACGGCTATCCGACCCCGGAAACCGCCGGCAATGTGCTGTTGCCCTACACCGTCGCCAAGCTGTCGATGCGCCTGCCACCGACCTGCAATGCCGACAAGGCCGTCGCCGCAATGAAAGAAGTCCTCGAAGCCGATCCGCCCTACGGCGCCGAAGTCCATTTCGAAACCGAAGCCGGTCAGGGCGGCTGGAATGCACCGTCGCTGGCGCCGTGGTTGGAAAAAGCGGTGTCGACCGCCTCAAACGCCCATTTCGGCAAACCGGCGGCCTACATGGGCGAAGGCGGCTCGATTCCGTTCATGGGCTTTTTGGGACAGAAGTATCCCGGCACCCAGTTCGTGGTCACCGGCGTGCTTGGCCCCAACGCCAACGCGCATGGCCCCGACGAATTCCTGCACATCGCTTGCGCCAAGAAGATCTCGGCCTCGATCGCCGACATCCTGGCGGCGCATGCCAAGAAATAAGTCCGAAGATCGGGATTGGAATCAGGGCGCGGCTGGCAACGGCTGCGCCCTTATTTTTCATTGAGCCTCGCGCGTATCCTTGCCGCCACCTCGGCAGCAGGTATCGACGGACCGGAGTCGATTCCTTCTTTCACCAGTGCCGCGTACTTCGCCTTCAGCTTCGAAAAGACCTCTTCAGCTGGAATGCCCTCGCCGCGATCCAAGGCTTCCAACGCGGGGACGACGAGTTCGCGCAACTCTTCAACTTCCATCGCTTCCACTCGCCGCTTCAGGCGCCAGTCACGCACGGCGTCGCGGATCACTTCGCTGGTGGTGGCGTAATCGCCGGAATCGACCGCCTCGCGGATGGCTTCGACCATGTCATGCGGGAGAGCGACGCTGATTTTCTCGATGTTGGACATGGACGGCTCCTGATCTGGTGGTAGGAAATATTACTACCAAATTGGGGCCTCAGGAACCCAGCCCGCCAGCCGGCGTTGGTTCCCCGGTTTCTGCCAGAGGATACTGATGCGCTCTTGCCTGCTTTACCTGATTGGCATTCCCATACCGGTCATTATCCTGATTTGGATTTTGACGGGGCATATGTGAGCCATGGATGCGGTTCTCTCCAAGCGCCCGGCGATTGGGCGTAGTCTATTGTTTCTGTTTGGATTTTTGCTTTTTACCCTGGCCGTCGGCTTCGCTGCGGGTCAGGTGACGGCGCCGAATATTGCGAGCTGGTACAGCCACTTAAATAAGCCGAGCTGCAATCCGCCGAACTGGGTTTTCGCACCCGTCTGGACCGCGCTTTACGCCCTGATGGCCGTGGCGGCCTGGCGGGTCTGGCGGGAAAAGGGGTTCCGGAGCCCGGCCCTCGGCCTCTGGCTGGTTCAGCTCGGGCTCAATTTTGCCTGGAGCTTCATCTTCTTCGGCGCCCATGCGCCGGGAGCTGCCTTGGCCGATCTGGCCGTGCTGTGGGCGGCGATTTTCACCACCCTCGTCGCCTTCGGACGGATCGACAAGCCGGCCGGCTGGCTGCTGATCCCCTATCTCGGCTGGGTCAGCTTCGCCGGGGTCCTGAACTTCTGGGTCTGGCAATTAAACCCTTAAAGTGCCAAAAGTCGCGGCTGGGTTGGCATTGTGTTAGCTAACCCTTTCCAAGTACGGCGTTTGTTCGCAAAATTACTGGTCAGACAGTCTTATCACGACCTTGCGAGCGGGGACCCTCGTTCCTATATACCCCTCAGACTACGGGGTGGGGTCATTCCCGCCCTGCTGAGCTGTTTGTGAACGGGGCGGGCAACTCCCGGCGCTCCTAAGAGGCCCAAGACCCGCTGCTTTTGAGGAAGGAAGACAACTATGGGTAAAGTGATCGGCATCGACCTCGGCACGACCAATTCGTGCGTGGCGGTCATGGAGGGCAGTGCCCCCAAGGTCATCGAAAATTCGGAAGGCGCCCGCACGACGCCGTCCATTGTCACGTTCACCAATGATGGTGAGCGTCTGATCGGCCAGCCCGCCAAGCGGCAGGCCGTCACCAATCCGGAACACACCTATTTCGCGATCAAGCGTTTGATCGGTCGCCGCTTCGACGATCCCATGACCCAGAAAGACACGGGCATGGTGCCGTACAAGATCGTCAAAGCCGACAACGGCGACGCTTGGGTCGAAGGCCGCGACAAGAAATACGCCCCGAGCGAGATCTCGGGCTTCATCCTGCAGAAGATGAAGGAAACCGCCGAAGCTCACCTCGGCGAAAAAGTCACCCAGGCCGTCATCACCGTCCCGGCCTACTTCAACGACGCCCAGCGCCAGGCGACCAAAGACGCCGGCAAGATCGCGGGCCTTGAAGTTCTCCGTATCATCAACGAGCCGACCGCGGCTGCCCTTGCCTACGGCATGGACAAGAAGGGCAACGGCGTTATCGCCGTGTACGACCTCGGCGGCGGCACCTTCGACGTGTCGGTGCTGGAAATCGGCGACGGCGTGTTCGAAGTGAAGTCCACCAACGGCGACACCTTCCTCGGCGGTGAAGACTTCGACCAGCGCATCGTCAATTACCTCGCTGACGAGTTCAAAAAGGAAAACGGCATCGACCTGCGCCAGGACCGTCTCGCCCTGCAGCGCCTCAAGGACGCCGCCGAAAAGGCCAAGATCGAGCTCAGCTCGTCGATGCAGACCGAAGTCAATCTGCCGTTCATCACGGCCGATGCGTCGGGGCCCAAGCATCTCACCATCAAGATCACTCGCGCCAAGCTGGAAGCCCTGGTTGACGACCTCATCCAGCGCACGGTCGGCCCGGTGCGCCAGGCCCTCAAGGACGCCGGCGTTTCCGCCAACCAGATCGACGAAGTCATTCTCGTCGGCGGCATGACCCGCATGCCGAAGGTGCAGGAAGTCGTCAAGCAGGTGTTCGGCAAAGACCCTCACAAGGGCGTCAACCCGGACGAAGTGGTCGCCATCGGCGCTGCCATTCAGGGCGGCGTGTTGAAGGGCGAAGTCAAGGACGTGCTGCTGCTCGACGTGACGCCGCTGAGCCTCGGCATCGAGACCCTTGGTGGCGTCTTCACCCGCCTGATCGACCGCAACACCACCATCCCGACCAAGAAGAGCCAGGTATTCTCGACCGCCGAAGACAATCAGACGGCCGTGACCATCCGCGTCTTCCAGGGCGAACGTGAAATGGCGGCCGACAACAAGCTGCTCGGCCAGTTCGACCTGATGGGCCTGCCCCCGGCACCGCGCGGCATACCGCAGGTGGAAGTCACCTTCGATATCGACGCCAATGGCATCGTGTCGGTGACGGCGCGGGACAAGGCCACCAACAAAGAACAGCAGATCCGCATCCAGGCCTCGGGCGGCCTCAGTGACACCGACATCAAGAAGATGGTGCAGGAAGCCGAAGCCCACGCCGCGGACGACAAGACCCGCAAGGAAATTGCGGAGGCCAAGAATCAGGCTGACGCGCTGGTCCACACCACCGAAAAGGCGATGGCGGAACACGGCTCGAAGATCGGCGAACCCGAAAAGCACGCCATCGAGGAAGCCATTGCGGCGGTGAAGGAAGCCGTTAAGACCGAGGACGTCGAAGACATCAAAGCCAAGACCAACACCCTGGCCCAGGCGTCGATGAAGCTTGGCGAGGCCATGTACAAGGCACAGCAGGCAGCAGCCGGCGGCGAAGCCGCCCCGGGCGGCACGGAACCGGGCAAAGACGACAATGTCGTCGATGCGGAGTTCTCCGAAGTCGACGAGAACAAGAAGAACCAGTAACTGTCTTCAGAACCCGCCGCTCTCTTCATCAGGGAGCGGCGGCAGAGTTTTGGCCGTTAAGAGCACTTCCCGGGATCCGGTTATCGGGACCAGGAGCGCGAAAAAATAGAGTCGATGGGCAAGCGCGATTATTACGACGTTCTGGGCTGCAACAAGGGTGCACCGATCTCCGAGATCAAATGCGCCTACCGCAAGCTCGCCATGGAACTCCACCCGGACCGCAATCCGGGCGACAAATCCTGTGAAGCCAAGTTCAAGGAAATCAACGAGGCCTATGACGTCCTGAAGGACGATCAGAAGCGCGCCGCGTACGACCGCTTCGGCCATGCCGCATTCGAACAAGGCGGCATGGGCAACGGCTTCCACGGCAACGGCAATCCGTTCGATTTCGCCGGCTCGTTCGCCGATGTGTTCGAAGATATTTTCGGCGAGATGATGGGCGGCCAGCGCGGCCGCAAGCAGAACCGCGGCGGCGACCTGCGCTACAATCTGTCGATCTCGCTGGAAGAAGCCTTCAACGGCTCCAAGGCCGAGATCCGGGTTCCGAGCGCCGTGGTGTGCGAAGCCTGTGGCGGCTCCGGCGCCGAGAAAGGCACCTCGGCCGAGACCTGCCCGACCTGCGGCGGCCACGGCAAAGTGCGCGCATCCCAAGGCTTCTTCACCATCGAACGCACCTGCCCGCAATGTCAGGGCCGCGGCAAGATCGTGCGCAAGCCGTGCAAGAGCTGCGGCGGCGCCGGTCACGTCCAGAAGGAACGCACCCTGGTGGTCGATATTCCGCCGGGCGTCGAAGAAGGTACTCGCATCCGCCTCACTGGCGAAGGCCAAGCCGGTTTCGGCGGCGGTCCCAATGGCGATTTGTATGTCTTCCTATCGGTCGGCCAGCATCCGATCTTCCAGCGCGACGGCCACGACCTTTACTGCCGCGTGCCAGTGTCGTTCGTGACGGCGGCGCTCGGCGGCACCATCGAAGTGCCGACGCTCGACGGCGGCAAGACCAATGTGAAGATCGCTGAAGGCACCCAAACCGGCCGTCAGTTCCGCGTTCGCGGCAAAGGCATGCCAGTGCTGCGCGGCAACGGCCTCGCCGGCGACCTGTTCGTCGAGATCTTCGTCGAAACGCCGTGCAAGCTGTCGAAAGAGCAGAAGGAACTGCTGCGCCAGTTCGAAGGCTGCGGCCACAGCGGCTGCCAGCCCGAATGCGAAGGCTTCTTCTCGAAGGTGAAAGCCTTCTGGGAAGGCTCAACGACCAAACACTGAAAACGCGCCTTTTATCTTTCTGCCCCCGCGCGCAAGACCTTCTCTCCACCTGCACTCAGCGCGGGGGAAGTGGCGCGTCGCGTCAGCGGTGCTCCAAAGGGGGCTTACGTAGAACGCCACCCCAATGCAGATCTCACCATGGACTCCAGTAGAGGAGCTTCGCGCGATAAATCTGGTTTTGTGAGACGAAGCTGGTATGCGCCCCAACGCGCATACTCCAAGGCATCAAGATCACCCTTTTCGATCAACTCATCCCACTCGGCTGCTTTTGGCAACCTTATGGCAACTTTCATGAACTTCTGCTTCGGAAAGAGCGAGATGAAATTGAATGCTCGTCCATTCTTCGTCACGCCGATGAAGTTCTTGTTGTATTTGAGTGCTAAGGAGGGCTCGTACTTCTTGGCTAGGGCAAGAAGATCGTCGGCGACACCAATTATATCCTTCGACGTTCTTGTTTCCCAATCACCTCTCGTTGCGGGTGCAGCTTCCTCTTCTTCGTCTTCGTCAATAAAGCCGCGCGTCATCTCATCGACCACTGTCGTGAACACGAGTGTCATGGCGCCCCCAACTCGCAGCGCTCGCATCTGAATTGCGATGAGAGGGATGCTTCCATTGAAAAGCGAAATGACATTGAGGAAGCGGCTGGTAACGTCTTCCGCGATAATTACCGCGCAGTGGTCGTATTGCGGGTAGCGTTTTCGCTCAATATCCCAGTATTCGATCGTTCGGATAATGTGAGATTCGTCGGTGTCTCCAAGCTGTAACTCAACTTCGTAACGCCGCTTTGTCTCGACGTCCTGAAGGAGCAGATCAAGGCGTCCAGCCCGAGGTTGGATTCTCTCTTGGTCTTTCAGTGACAGATTGCCCAATCCGAGTATGGACGGATCGTTGGCGATGAGGCCCTGTACCCACTTTTCGTCCAATTCCGGATGCGCCTTAAGTGACACCATCTCCGGCTTGACGTAGTTCTCCATCGTCTCCAACCTCGAACTGACAGGGCTAAGGCTAGCGCAAATCGAGTATGGTTGTGGAGTACAAATTGCGGTTGTCAGCCGAGCGAGCCCCCTTCCGGGTCTTCGACCCGACTTCCCCCGCGCTTTGAGTGCCGATGCGGGCAGCGTCTCGCGCGCGGGGGCAGAAAGGCGTCATTATCCCGCCGCTTGGGCGATCTGGTCGGCGATGCGCTGGACGCGCTCGTCGACGAACGGCAGGAACTTCTTGAAATTGTCGCGGAACATGCCCGCCAGCTTCTTGGCCTGCGCGTCGTAAGCCGCGGAGTCGTCCCAGGTGTTGCGCGGGTTGAGGATCTTGGAATCCACGCCCGCCACTTCCACCGGAATGCGGAAACCGAACACCGGATCGTGCTGCCACTGGCTGATCGCCAGCGAGCCGTTGAGAGCGCCGTTGAGCAGCGCGCGCGTCACCTTGATCGGCATGCGCTTGCCGCCGTCCGACGCCGGACCGCCGTTCCAGCCCGTATTGACCAGCCAGCAGTCGCAATCGTGCTTGTCGATCAGGCTGCGCAACAGGTTGCCGTAAACGCTTGGATGCAGCGGCATGAACGGCGCGCCGAAGCAGGTCGAGAAGGTCGGCGCCGGTTCCTTGCCGAGGCCTTTTTCCGTGCC
>JAHFQC010000073.1 GCA_023259375.1 Alphaproteobacteria bacterium | reverse complement strand
GCCGATCCCGGCACCATTCTGGCCGCGGTAACGCCGGTGCCCGATACGCTATCGGAATATGCTTTCGCCGGCCTGATGCGCGGCGCCCGCGTTGAGCTCGCCGATTGCGTCAGCCAGCCGCTGAAAGTCCCTGCCGAAGCCGAGATCGTGTTGGAAGGCACCGTGTCGCTTGCAGATTATCGCGACGAAGGCCCCTACGGCGATCACACCGGCTACTACAATTCGGTCGAGCAGTTCCCGGTCTTCACCGTCACCGCGATCACGATGCGGAAAGACCCGATCTACCTAAGCACCTTCACCGGCCGCCCGCCCGATGAGCCGTCGGTGCTCGGCGAAGCGCTGAACGAGGTGTTCATTCCCCTCCTTCAGCAGCAGTTCCCCGAGATCCTCGATTTCTGGCTGCCGCCGGAAGGCTGCTCCTATCGCATCGCCGTGGTGCGGATGAAGAAGGCTTATCCCGGCCACGCCAAGCGCGTAATGATGGGCGTGTGGTCGTATCTGCGCCAGTTCATGTACACCAAGTGGGTGATCGTGGTGGACGACGACATCGACGCGCGCAATTGGAAAGACGTGATGTGGGCGATCTCCACCCGCATGGATCCCGTGCGCGACATCACCCTGATCGAGCACACCCCGATCGACTATCTCGACTTCGCCAGCCCTGACTCGGGCCTCGGCTCCAAGATCGGCCTCGACGCCACCAACAAATGGCCGCCCGAGACGAAACGCGAATGGGGCACGAAGATCGCGATGGATGAAAACGTGGTCACACGGGTGAATGAGATGTGGTCCCGCCTCGGCCTGCCGGGCGACGGCAAGCCGATCTGGAAAATTTAACTTGCAGTATTACACACTGTGGGTTTATCTTTCTTCAGAAATTGAAGGAGGAGCGATCTATGTCGAAATACGCCCCACTCGCCGAGTTCTTGAAGGAACAAAGCCCCGTCGTTTTTTCTTGCACTTTCAGTGAAATAGAAGACGTTCTCGGGTTCAAATTGCCCCCTTCTGCCTACCAGCACCGTGCTTGGTGGTCGAATAACCCCGATAACAACGTTATGACCAAAACTTGGCTGACTGCTGGGTTTGAAACCATGAATGTGAACATTGAGGAACACACAGTGTTTTTTCGCAAAATACTGTCTGCCCCCACTCCAATTGAAGCGGCAACTCACCCCAAAGGAATGTCGGATGTCACCCGCCCCTTCATCACACCACACACCGCGCATCACCCTCTGCGCGGCGCGCTGAAGGGCACCATCCGCATCGCCATCGATGTCGATCTTACCCAGCCCGCCGATCCCGAATGGGGCGCGGAATGACGGCGCTACTGCTCGATACCTGCGCCACGATCTGGATCAGCCAGGACGAACCGGTGGCAGCCGAAGCGCTCGATGCCGTCGACAAGGCCGCGCGCGACGGCACACCCATCTATGTTTCGCCGATGACAGCATGGGAAATCGGCCTGCTCAATGCGCGCGGCCGTTTGGCCATGGCGATGTCGCCGGAGGACTGGTTTGCATCTCTGATGCAGGTGCCTGGCATGGCGCTTGCTGAATTGACGCCCAAGATCCTGATCGCCTCGTCGTTTCTGCCCGGCGACCCGCCCCGCGACCCCGCCGACCGGATCATCGCCGCCACCGCCCGCGCTCTGCGCCTGCAATTGGTCACCCGCGATCGGCTATTGCTGGATTATGCCAACCAAGGCCACATCCAGGCGCTCGCCTGTTAAGACCATTGGCACACCGTGGGTGTTACGAGCACCCTATGAACTATCATTTAGAGCTTAAATAATTTTATGAATAGCCAGCCGACAGGACCTACGACTCGGCAACGCCTTCTCTAGTTCAGCGACATTGGTCAACGTTTTTGAACGTTCTATATTGCTCTAGTATTTCGGCTTGTGATTGATCAGGCGGGCACCGACGGCAACACGAGCAAGTTTACGTGTCAGAAAGCCGTTCATTTAAATAGGAAAAAACAAAAATGACAGCTCTATTGGAGAATGTCGCCGAGAACATTGTAGCAAACATAATAAGTCCCATTATAGTATCTATTTTTATTTTCCTATTTCGGAAACTGTACCTTCATCTGCGTGCCACCAGAAAGAGAGTTGTCGAACCGGCAGCAAATAGCATCACAATTCCTCAGGAAGGCGCACACCCCCAAAAAAAGAAATTCCACGACCTCTACCTGTGGGCCTGTATTTCTCCAATCGTCGCCTTTCTGGGCTTACTCCCGTCGCTGGCTATTATTTATTGCACGGCACGACTTACAATCCCCTCAGCGGTTGAGCTGTCTTTCCAGAAAAACCTGAATTGGTATTTCGCATCTTTGCCGTTGATTACGCTATTTGTATGCGTCCAACTGCAATACCTGGGACGGCTCGAAAGCATCAGAGCAGCATGCCGATACGTAATGACGCTGCTTGTAGTACCGGTACTAGCTGTAATTGCGTTCGGTTGTTTGTGGGATCCACTATTTTCGAATCTCCATCTTTCCCCTTCGCAAAACGATACGCTTTACGCCGTGACGCTAATGATCTTGGTTGGGTATTTTCCGTTTTTCATGCCCGCCCTGCACTCCCACGTGTTTGTACCACTTTCAAATAATTTGAAGCGGCGAAGCATCTTTTGGGGAAGCAGAACTAGGCAGAACATTGAGGACGGGATACTCAGCTCCTTAACACTATTGATAATTGGCACAGCAGCAACGAGCACATTCTATTTAGCTACAACGCATGACGCAGCCATAGTAGACGCGCCTTCATCGTGTTCTTTCGAGAGGAAAGCTGGTTCCGTCGATGTCGTGACATGGATCGGTACCGACGGAAAACTACGAAATACTCGGGTCAATAGTAGGGTGTGCATTTCCGAACAGTTGGGCATCGACGCGGTGAATTGCGTTAACAAGTTTCGTTTCAGAGCTGCGACGCGCTGGAATATACCGCAGGCCCACGTCGCGTCGTATCGAGTGGAAACGACAGGAGAATCGTCAAGATTTGTCGTGACGAAATTGTGGGAAGCAGACGAGAAGAAGGTGCAGACGATCCACGGGCGGCAGAAATGAAGGAGACGCGCAAAAAACGTTCCGAGTAATGTCATTCGGCCAGCTACAACAAGCGAAGTATTCCGGCGCACATTCTCCAATTGCACGGTGCCGACGGGACAGATCTACCTCCCTCGACGCCTTGAAAAATCCCACGACTGCATCTCATCTCGAGGCGGCAGTTTGCCCAACCGGCGTAGCGAACATAGGCCACCCATCTTGATGCCGCGCACCTGCAAGTCGAACGCGATTCGGATAGGCAGATCCAGGGCGTGCGATGAGCCAGATGGCCAAGTTAATTTTTGTTCGACTGCAGGAATTTGCTCCGAAAGACGAATTTGAGTTCGTGTTTTTGCCGTCTGGCGTCCGTGGCTGCCAGAAATCGCCCACCTAGCGGCTCTCGCCCCCCTCTTCACCTTGCCTTCCCGCCCCGGGCGGGCGAAAACGGGAGCCATGACCAATCCCACCGAAAAGCCTGAGGCCCTGCTGCAGGACCTGATCGCCGCCGCCAAGAAGGCCGGCGCCGATGCCGCCGATGCGCTGTATGTCGAGAACGTCTCGGCCAGCGTTTCCTACCGTTTGGGAAAGCTGGAGGACGTCGAACGCTCCGAAGCCTCGGACGTGGGTTTGCGCGTCTTCATCGGCCAGAAGGTGGCGTTCGTGTCCTCGACCGACCTCTCCAAAGAGGCCGTCGCCGCCCTGCCCGGCCGCGCCGTCGCCATGGCCAAGCTGGCGCCCGAGGATCAGTTCGCCTGCCTCGCCCCCAAGGACCGGCTGGCGACGTCGTTCGCCGATCTCGACCTTGCCGACGCCGAGGAGCCCTCGGCCGACACCCTGGTCGAGCAGGCCCGCGCCGTTGAAGCCGCCGCCATGGCGGTGAAGGGCATCACCAATTCCGAAGGCGGCGGCGCCGGGTTCGGCCGCACCGCCATCGCGCTCGCCACCTCCGAAGGGTTCTTCGGCCGCTATGCCGGCACCAGCCACTCGATCAGCGTCGCGGTGCTGGCGGGCGAAGGCACCGAGATGGAGCGCGATTACGATTACTCCAGCGCCCGCCGTGCCGCCGATCTCGAAAGCGCCGAGCTGGTCGGCCGCCGCGCCGGCGAGCGCACCGTCGCCCGCCTCAATCCGCGCAAGGCGAAAAGCCAAGCGGTGCCGGTGGTGTTCGATCCGCGCGAATCCGCCGGACTGATCGGCCATCTGGCCGGTGCGATTTCGGGCGCTTCGATCGCCCGCGGCGTATCGTTCCTGAAAGACCGCATGGGCGAAGCGATTTTCGCGCCCAACGTCACCATCGTCGACGATCCGCATCGCTTGCGCGGCCTGCGCTCGAAGCCGTTCGACGGCGAAGGCGTCGCCAATCGCAAAATGGCGGTGGTCGAGAACGGCGTCTTGAAGACGTGGCTGCTCGATTGCGCCAGCGCCAAACAGCTGGGACTGCAGACCACCGGCCACGCCGCGCGCGGCACCGGCGGCCCGCCGCATCCGTCGGCGACGAATTTCTACATGGAAGCGGGTAAGCTTTCGCCGGAAGAGTTGATCGCCGACATCAAGGAAGGCTTCTACATCACCGAGCTGATGGGCATGGGCGTCAACGGCGTCACCGGCGATTACAGCCGTGGTGCCGCCGGCTTCTGGATCGAGAACGGCAAGATCGCCTATCCGGTTTCGGAAGTGACCATCGCCGGAAACCTGAAAGACATGTTCCTCAAGCTGGTGCCCGCCAGCGATCTCGTTTTCCGTTATGGCACCAATGCCCCCACTATCCGTATCGAAGGAATGACCGTTGCCGGAGCGTGATCTCGACCTCGTCGCCACTGCCGTCCGCGAAGCCGGCGCCATTGCGCGCGAAATCTATGCCGGACACTGCAAGACCTGGGCGAAGTCCGACGGCAGCCCGGTCACCGAAGCCGATCTCGCGGTCAACAAATATCTGAGCGAGCATCTGCGCAGCGCCCGTCCCGATTACGCCTGGCTGTCGGAAGAAAGCGAAGACGACCGCGAGCGGCTTACCGCAAGCCGCGTGTTCGTGATCGATCCGATCGACGGCACCCTCGCCTTCGTCAAGCGCCGCCCGCATTTCACCGTGTCGGTCGCGGTGGTGGAAAACGGCCAGCCGGTCACGGCCTGCGTCTATAATCCGATCACGGACGAATGCTACACGGCGGCTGCGGGCGAAGGCGCGTATCTGAACGGCGAGCGCATCCACGTCACCGACCGCGCCGAACTCGACGGTTGCAATATCCTGATCAGCAAAGCGAGCATGGTCGATCCGCGCTGGACTGCGCCGTGGCCCGAGATGCACATCGAGAATCCCAACTCGATCGCTTATCGCGTCGCACTGGTGGCGGCGGGCAAATTCGATGCCGGGCTGACGATGGCGAGCCTGCATGACTGGGACTTGGCGGCGTGCGATCTCATCGTGCGCGAAGCCGGCGGGTTGCTCACGACGATCGACGGCGACGCGCTGGTATACAACCGCGAGAACGCCTTCCAGCCCTCGGCGATGGCGGCCGGACCGAAACTGCACGCGGTGCTGCTGTCACGCCTTGATAACGCTCCCAGGAGCCAGCCATGACCGACATCGTTCCCGATCAGCTGTTGCATCTGGTGTTCGGTGGCGAACTCACGTCACCCGAAGGCGTCGATTTCAAGGACCTTTCCAAGCTCGACATCGTCGGGATCTATCCCAATTACAAACTGGCCTACGAGGCGTGGAAGGCGAAGGCCCAGGCGAGCGTCGACAACGCCGCGATGCGGTATTTTGTCGTCCATATTCATAAGCTGATGTCGCCCGAATAACTCGTAATAACTGGTTTCGCGTCCGCCCCTCGCCCCACGGCAAGCTGCGTGCTAAACCCCGGCATATGAACGAAACACCGTCCCCGACGCAGGTCCCGACCTGGGCGATCGTGTCCCGCGTGGCGCGTCATTATCTGCGCCATCAGCGCGGGCCCCTCGCGCTCGCGATCTTCTTCATGGCGATTTACGCGCTGTGCACCGCCGCGCTCGCCTGGCTGCTCGGACCCGCCACCAAGGTGCTGTTCGGCGCCGGTGCCATGGCGTACGCGCCGGCCGCGCCCGATTCCGGTCTGGCGACAGCGCTGTTCGCCGGCGGCAAGGCAATCTGGACCCTGCCTGCGGCGGTGGTCGTGATCCTGTGGACGCGCGCTCTGGCCTATTACGTTCAGCAATCGCGGATGGACTCGATCGGCGAGCGCGTGGTGACGGCGGCGCAGCGCGACATGTTCCATGCCCTGGTGCGGCGCGATCTGGCGTCGCTCAACGCCGTGCATTCCGGCACCTTCGTGTCCAATTTCCTCTATGACGCGACGCTGATGCGCGATGCGATCTCGCGCGGCGTGGCAGCGGTGGCGCTCGAAGCGGTGCAGCTCATCGCGCTCGTTGCGGTGATGATCTATGCTGACTGGCAGTTGATGGTGATCGGCATCGTCGCCCTCCCCGGCGTCGCCTGGGCGATGGGCAAGATCGGCTCTTCGATCAAGCGCACCACCCAGCGCAACATGGAGCAGACCGGCGGGCTCTCCACCACCATCACCGAAGCGCTCGACGGCCGCCGCGTGATCAAGGCCTATGGCCTCGAAGATCACGTCACCCGGCTGGCCGAAACGCGTCTGACCGAACGGCTGAACCAGCTCGTCAAGCTCGCCAAGCGGCGCGCCTCGGCGGTGCCGGTGACTGACATCTTTTCCGGTGTCGTCAGTGCGGCCGTGGTGTTCTACGCACTCTATCAAACCGCGCACGGCATGATCGCCGCCGACCAGTTCATCACCTTTATGGGCGCCATGCTGCTGGCCCAGCAGCCGGTGCGGAACTTGAGCCAGGTCTACACCATCGCCTCGAGCGGCATTACCGCCGCCAATCGCGTCTTCGACGTGATCGATGCCACGCCGGAAATCGTCGACGCCAAGCATGCCGAAGATCTGGTCGTGCATCACGCGCCCGCAGGCGGCGGCGTGACTTTCAAGAATGTTTCCTTTGCCTATGCCGCGGATGCCGCCGTTCCGGCCGTGCGCGGTGTCGACATCGGGGTCAAGCCGGGCAGCAAGGTTGCGCTGGTCGGCCCATCGGGTTCCGGCAAGACGACGCTGTTCAATCTGCTGCTGCGCTTCTACGACGTGAATGACGGCGTCATTGCCGTCGACGGCCACGATATCCGCGACGTCACGCTGGCCTCGCTGCGCCACGCGATGGCGCTGGTGACGCAAGAGCCGATCCTGTTCGACGAAAGCGTCGCCACCAATATCGCCCTCGGCCGTCCCGGCGCCTCGCGCGCCGACATCGAGCAAGCCGCCCGCGACGCCGCCGCGCATGATTTCATCACTGCCCTGCCCGACGGCTACGACACCCGCGTCGGCGAAGGTGGCCTCAAGCTTTCCGGCGGCCAGCGCCAGCGCATCGCCATCGCCCGCGCCATGCTGCGCAACGCACCGATCCTGCTGCTCGATGAAGCGACCTCCGCGCTCGACACCGAAAGCGAGCGGCAGGTTCAGGATGCGCTGACCCGGCTAATGAAAAACCGGACTACCATCGTCATTGCCCATCGCCTTTCCACCGTTGCCGACGCCGACGTGCTCTACGTGCTCGACCGCGGCCGCGTGGTCGAATCCGGCAGCCACACCGAATTGATGGCGTTGGGCGGGCTTTACATGCGGCTCTACCATCACGACGAAGCTGCCGCTCCTGTGGTTGAGGTGAAGGCATGAAACCGTTCGGCCTCACCGCCTATCGCGTACTTTCGACCGTGCTGTCGCCCGCTGTCCCGTCGCTGATCAGGCGCCGCATCCAGCGCGGCAAGGAGCACGAGGAGCGCAATGCGGAACGCCTCGGACACACCACTCTGCCGCGTCCCGAAGGCACGCTGATCTGGGTGCATGGCGCCTCGGTCGGCGAATGCATTGCGGCGCTGCCGCTGATCGATGCGCTGCTCAAGACGGTGCCGTGCAAGGTTCTGGTGACCAGCGGGACCGTGACCTCGGCGAAGCTGATGGCCGAACGTCTGCCCGCCGGCGCGCTGCACCAATTCGTGCCGGTCGATACGCCCGCCGCTACGGCGCGCTTCCTCGATCACTGGAAACCGCAGGTCGGCTTGTTCGTCGATTCCGATATCTGGCCGAACCTGATCATGAATGCACATGCGCGCGGCGTGAAGCTGGCCCTGATCAACGCCCGCATGACCGAGCGCTCGTTCCAGAGCTGGCGCTGGGCGAAGAAAACCGCCGCCGCGATCATGGCGTCGTATCAGACCTGCCTGGCACAGGATGAAGAAATCGCCGCCCGCTTCCGCGCCCTCGGCACCCCCAATGTCGAAGTCATCGGCAGCTTGAAAGCCGATGCGCCAATGCTGCCCGCCGATCCGGCCAAACTCGAAGCTCTGCGCACCGCGATCGGCAACCGGCCGGTGCTTCTGGCGGCGCAGACCCATCAGGGCGAAGAAGAAACCATCCTGCCCGCGCACGATGCGCTGCGCCGGGAATTCCCCAATCTTCTCACCATTATCGTGCCGCGTCACACCCAGCGCGCCGACGACATCGCCATGCTGTGCGGCACGCGAACCACCAAAAAACGTTCCAGCGGCGCGCTGCCCGACGCCGATACTGCGGTCTATATCGCCGACACCATGGGCGAGCTTGGCGAATTCTATCGCATGACGCGCTTCTGCTTCGTCGGCGGCAGCTTGATCCGCCATGGCGGCCAGAATCCGCTCGAACCGGCCAAGCTCGGCTGCGCCGTGCTGACGGGGCCCTACACCTACAATTTCACCAAAGCGTTCGAAACACTGCTCGCCGCCCAGGGCGCCGGTTCGGTCAATTCCTGCAGCGAGATCGTGAGCCTTGCCTCCAAACTGCTCGCCAATCCCAAGGAAGCGGAACGGCTGGGCGATGCTGCGAAGGCGGGCGCCGCCCGTCTCGGCGGGGCCGTTGCCAAAACGGTCGACGTTGTCGTGAAGATGCTCGATGCGCGCGCCTGACTTCTGGCATCGCGACGATCCCGTCGCACGTCTGGCCACCGCGGTGTTGGCTCCGCTCGGCAGCCTTTACGGCGCCACGGTGCGCTGGAAAGCGGCGCGCGCCAAACCCTATCGCGCCCGCGTGCCGGTCGTCTGTGTCGGAAACATTTCGGCCGGTGGTACCGGCAAGACGCCGATCGCGATCGCCATCGCCGACACGATCATCGCCCATGGCCGCAACCCATTCTTTCTCACCCGCGGCTATGGCGGCAAGCTCGCCGGTCCGGTGGTGGTGAGCAAGACGCACACCGCCGAGGATGTCGGCGACGAGCCGCTGTTGCTGGCGCGCCGCGCCCCCACCGTCGTCGCCCGCGATCGCCGCGAAGGGGCCATCCTCGCCATCGAGCGCGGTGCCGACGTCATCGTGATGGACGACGGGCATCAGAACTTTTCGCTCTACAAAGACCTGTCGCTGGTCGTGGTCGACGGCGAACACGGGTTTGGCAACGGCCATGTCCTGCCCGCAGGCCCCTTACGCGAAGCCGCCGCACAGGGCCTCGCGCGCGCCGATGCGGTCATCATTTCCGGCGACGGAAATCCGCCCCTGCCCGCGTTCGATAAGCCGGTGCTGCGCGCCCATGTGGCGCCGGTGCGGACAACCGAATGGCAGGGGACGAAAGTGGTGGCATTTGCAGGCATCGGCCGTCCGAAAAAGCTGTTTCGCAGCCTCGCCGGGCTTGGCGCTGACTTGGTCGAAACCGTCGCATTCGGCGATCACCATCCTTACACCGCGCGCGAATTGTCAGAGTTAAGAGCGCGCGCGAAGGGCGCCCGGCTTGTAACTACGGAAAAAGACTATGTCCGCATCGCCCCGGCGGATCGCGACGGCATCGCCTTCCTGCCCATCATGGCCACCATTGAGTCTCAGGACGGGTTAGATCGGTTGCTTGACAGGCTGAACGGACCACGGTAGCCGCGCATATCATGAAGGCACCCGACGCCCTGTCCCTTGGCAAGAAGATCCGGTTTCTCGGCGAAGCCGTGCCGTTCTATGCCTTCATGGCCCTGTTCCGGGCGCTCGGCATCGATGCCGCCTCGACCGTCGGCGGCTTCATCGGCCGCAATGTCTTTCGCTATCTCGGCCAGGCGAAAATCGCCCGCGACAATCTCAAAGCCGCCTATCCCGAAAAATCGGATGCCGAGATCGATGCCATCGTGCGCCAGGTCTGTGACAACCTCGGCCGGGTGGTGGCGGAGTACCCGCACCTCGACAAGCTGACATTGGGACCGGGCCAGCGCATCGAAGTCGAAGGCACCGAACACGCCGAAGCGGCGATCGCGCACGGCAAAGGCGTGATGTTCATTTCGGGCCATCTCGCCAACTGGGAAGTGATGCCGATCACCGCATCACTGCTGCAATACGACGGCGCCATCGTCTACCGGCCGCCGAACAATCCTTATGTTGCGAATTGGATCAGCAAGCAGCGCGCCAAGCTCGGTCCGGTAGAACAGTTCTCCAAGGGCGCGAAAGGCACCCGGCGCATTTTCACCCATCTGCGCCGCGGCAAGTCGATTTTCATGCTGGTCGATCAGAAGACCTATGAAGGCGTGCCGGTGGCCTATTTCGGCCGCGAAGCGCTGACGACATCGGCCCCCGCGTCGTTGTCTCTGAAGATGGGATCGGTCCTGCTGCCGACTTCCTGCACCCGTACCCATGGCGCCCATTTCCGGGTCAAGATCGGTGCGCCGCTCGAATTCACGCCGACCGGCGATAGCGATGCCGATACGCTGGCGCTGACCGCCAAGATCACCGCCGCCGTCGAAGCGATGGTGCGCAAAGATCCGGCGCAATGGCTGTGGATTCACCGCCGCTGGACCACCCCGCGCGACATCGAGAAGATGAAGAAGATGGGGCTCGCTTAAACGCTCGGCGGCATCGGCGTTTTCGTTGCGCGCGAGGGATCGAGCTTCATCTGGAACCAGCATAAGCCCCAGTGGCAGTGCGGACCTGTGGCGCGGCCAGTCTCACCGATATGGCCGATGACGTCGCCCTGCTGCACCGCATCGCCCGCTTTCACGAAGCGCGCGCTCTGGTGCAGGTAGCAGGTGTTCACACCATGGCCATGATCGATCAGGGTGAAGCCGCCTTCGAGATAATAATCGTCGGCAATCATGACGACGCCGTCCGCGGCGGCATGGATCGGTGTGCCTTCGGGCGCGGCGACATCGACGGCCAGATGCGGCGCCATCGGTTTGCCGTTCAGAATGCGCTGACTGCCGTAGACACCGCTGAGCCGCCCGGCGCAGGGCCATTCCAGCGGTTCGAAAAATCCAGCGCCTTCGGTGTCGGCCTGCCGCACCGACCAGATCGTCTCGCGCTCGCGCTTCATGCGTTCGAGGATTTCGGGTGGCGGCTCGACGTATTCCTGCGGCAGACCGGTGATCGATTGGATGTCGTATTGCCGCTTCACCGGCTGAACGGTCTCTTCGTAGTCGGGCGCATCGGGAAATGCGGCATGGACGCGGATCGGCTTTTCGGCGTCCCAGGCAAGTCCCAGCACGAACAGCCCTTGCGAAGTGACATGCACCGGCTGGCCGTCGATCTCGACTGCCACGTTCGGCGCAACCTTGCCGATAAGAAGTCCGCCTTGCTCACGGGAGCCGCGCAACGAAATCCGCGGGTCGGCATCTTGGCGCCCGACGTCAGCCGTGGCCCTAGGCAGCAGCGCGAACGCCGCTCCGGTCGCCAGCAGCGCCCGCCGTGCGATCATTTCGGCGTCTTTCCGCTCTCCTGGAAGCGCTTCAGCGCGATGCCGGCCGTGGCATAGGCCTCTTGCAGATCGACGTTCCAATAGCGCAGCGCCTCGAGCGGGATGTGCACACCGCTCACGGCGCAGACGACATAGGTGCCCGGGCGGATCACCCGGTACTCGCCGTCAAGGTATTCGAGTTCGGCCTGGCCTTCGGGATTGATGTCCCGGTCCATCTTGTTCATGCGCACATCACCCTTTCAGGCAACTATTTAGAGCGCTTTCAGGAAAAGTGGTATCCGGTTTTCCGTTCGAAAGCGCGACAATCCAAGACTCTAGAGCAGTTCATCCGTGAAACGGTGAAGTGCTCTAGGCGAGGCGGCGGCTCCGCGCCATCAAAACAAATCGCCTTGGTTGCCTTGAGGCTTTTTGGGCAGATGCCGCGGCTTGGCGGGTTTGGGCGGCGCGTCGTCCTCCCCGGCTACCACCGAAATCGTGCCGTCAGCGAAGGTCAGGGTCATGCTTTCGCCGGTCGCCACCGCTGCGGCAGCCCGCTTCACCCGGCCGTCGGCGCCCCGTACCAGGGCGAATCCGCGGGCCAGGACGGCCCGATGACTGACACTGTCCAGAATCCGCGCCAACCCTTCCACCCGGCGGGTGGCTTCATTGAGACGCGCCTGTTGGCAGCGATTGAGACGCATTTCCAGCGACTTGACCCGTTCCGCGCCTTGGGCGAGCCGGTTGCGCAGCCCGGCCGGACGCAGCAACGCCGATGCCTCGACGAATGCCCGGGTATGCACTTCCAGGTTGCGGCGAAGGGCGTTTGCCAGCCGCTCGGCCGCCGAATCGAAGCGCTGACGGGGAGCGGCAAACAACTGGTCGGCCCGCGGCAGCACCCGGGCGAGATTGTGCAAGGTCTCCCGCCGCCGCTCCATCTGGACCGACGAACAGCGGACAAAGCGCCGTTCCAAATCCATGACCTGCGACAGCAGTTCGGACCGCACCGGCACCGCCATCTCGGCCGCCGCGGTCGGCGTCGGGGCGCGAACATCGGAGACGAAGTCGATCAGGGTCGTGTCGGTCTCGTGGCCCACCGCCGAAATCAGCGGGATCGGGCACTCGGCCACGGCGCGAACCACATCCTCTTCGTTAAAGGCCATCAGGTCTTCGATCGAGCCGCCGCCGCGGGCCACGATCAGCACGTCGGGACGCGGCAAGCCGTCCCGCGGAAACGCCGAAAAACCGCGAATTGCGGCCGCAATCTCGCCCGCCGCCCGGTCGCCTTGCACGGCCACCGGCCATAGCAGCACCCGCCGCGGGAAGCGGTCGTGAAGGCGGTGCATGATGTCCCGGATCACCGCGCCGGTCGGCGAGGTCACCACACCGATCACCTCGGGCAGGAACGGCAGTCTCTTCTTGCGGGAGGCCTCAAACAGACCTTCGGCGGCGAGGCGCTTCTTGCGCTCCTCCAGCATCGCCATCAGGGCGCCGAGACCGGCCAGTTCGACCTGCTCGACGATCAGTTGGTAGCGCGACGAACCGCCATAGGTGGACACGCGGCCGGTGCAGATCACCTCCAGCCCGGCCTGCGGCTTGACCTTCAGCGCCCGCACCGCGCCCTTCCAGATCACGGCGTTGATGACGCACTTCTCGTCCTTGAGGTCGAAATAAACATGGCCCGAGGAATGAAATTTCAAGCCGCTGATCTCGCCGCGCACGCGCACAAACGGGAACGCGTCTTCCACGGTCCGTTTGAGGGCGGCGGAAATCTCGGAAACGCTGAATTCGGGCAGATTCGTTCGGTCGGACATGATCCACAGATGATACAGGATGCGCGCTTGAATCCAGGGGTTTCTTAGAGGACGGTCCCTCCAGATTGACGGAGCTTCCCCATGAACGTCCTGGTCATCGGTTCGGGCGGGCGCGAACACGCCCTGTGCTGGTCTCTGGCGAAAAGCACCCTGTGCAGCAAGCTGTACTGCGCGCCGGGAAATCCAGGCATTGCCGCGGTGGCCGAGTGCGTGCCGCTGGCGCCCGGCAAGCAGGACGAACTCATCGCCTTCGCCAAGGAGAAGCACATCGGCTTCGTCATGATCGGGCCGGAAGTGCCGCTGATCGACGGTCTCGCCGACCGCTTCATGGCCGCCGGGATCAAGGCCCTCGGCCCCAGCGCCAAAGGCGCGATCCTGGAGGGCTCCAAGGGCTTCGTGAAGGACCTCTGCCGCGATTTCGATATCCCGACCGCCGCCTACCAGCGCTTCACCGATGCCGCCGCCGCCAAGGCATTCGCGGCGACACTGGGCTTGCCGGTCGTGATCAAGGCCGATGGCGTTGCGGCGGGCAAAGGCGTCATCATCGCCGAAACGCGCGAAGCCGCTGATGCAGCCATCAACGATATCCTCGGCGGTGCGTTCGGGGCGGCGGGCAGCGAACTGGTGGTGGAAGAATATCTCGACGGCGAGGAAGCCAGCTTCTTCGCCCTCACCGATGGCGAGCACGTGCTGCCGCTGATCGGGGCCCAGGACCACAAGCGCGCCTTCGACGGCGACAAGGGCCTGAACACCGGCGGCATGGGCGCCTACTCACCCGCGCCGGTGCTGACGCCGGAGGTGGTCGAAAAGACCGTCGAACGTATCCTGAAGCCGACCGTGCGGGCGATGAAGGAACGCGGCCGGCTTTATGTCGGCGTGCTCTTTGCCGGGCTGATGATCAAGAACGGCGAGCCCAAGCTGATTGAATTCAACTGCCGCTTCGGCGATCCCGAAACCCAGGTGATCCTGCCGCGGCTGAACTCGGACCTGCTGGCCGTGCTCCTGGCGGCGCATGACGGCGTGCTCGATCAGGTCAGCTTGCGCTGGCATGACGAAGTGGCGCTGACCGTCGTGATGGCGACCAAAGGCTATCCCGGCGATTATCCGAAGGGTTCGGCGATCAAAGGTCTCGACGAAGCCGCCAAGCTGCCCGGCGTCACCATCTTCCATGCCGGTACGGCGATGAAAGACGGCCAACTGGTCGCCAGCGGCGGCCGCGTGCTCAATATCACCGCGACCGCCAAGACCGTGCGGGAAGCGCGCGAACGCGCTTACGCCGCCGTCGATCTGATCGATTGGCCCGAAGGCTTCTGCCGCCGCGACATCGCCTGGCGGGCATTGGCCCGGGAGGGCTGACTGGAGCGCTTTCAGGAAAAGTGGAACCCGGTTTTCCGTCCGAAAGCGCGACCAATCAAAAAACCTACCCCCCCAGCCCCTCGCACTTCGGGATGACCTTCAGGAGTTCGAGCTCGAACACCAGGGTCTGGTTCGGCGGGATCACGCCGTCGCCGGCGCCGTCCTTGCCGTAGGCGAGGCCCGGCGGAATGACCAGACGCCACTTGTCGCCCGCATGCATCAACTGCAGGGCTTCGACCCACCCCGGAATTAGTCGTCCAGCCGGAAATGTCGCGGGCTGGCCCGGCTCGGTCTGGTCGAAGACCTTGCCGCTGATCAGGGTGCCCTTGTAGTTCACCACCACGCAGTCGCGCCGCTCAGGCTGCGGGCCGTCGCCCTTCTTGAGCACCTCGTACTGGATGCCCGGCACCGAAACCACACCGGATTTCTTGGCATTATCCGCGAGATAGGCCGTATTGGCCGCTTCGGACAGCGGATCCGCCGTCGCCGCCTTGGACTTGTTCCCGCAAGCCCCCGCCACCAGAACGATGGCGGCCGCCATCACGATTGCCGTCAGACGCATCGAAAATCCTTTCCCAAACCGATCGCGGTTATACACGCAAGCGGCACCCCATCCACCTGTCGTTAAGGCCCGTCAAGGTCCTATTAATCACGTTGGAGCGCCGGACTGAAATCCTTGATTAACATGCTTTCTGTAACCTCACCGCGGGGCAGAAACCAATGCTCTTGCGAGGATTACGATGACGTCCGCTGCCGGAGACGAAATCCGCGACAAAGCGCTCTACGCTTATCGCCTGCTGGCGGAAGAGACTTCGGACATCGTGGTGGTCCGCGAGCCCGACGGCACCGTCGATTTTGTTTCACCCGCGCTCGAAAAAGTCATGGGACGATCGAAGAAGGATGTCGCCTATTCCAACTACCTCGATCTGGTTCACCCCGACGATATCGACCAGGCCTATGCCATCAACGCGGTGCCCCTGCCGGGCCGGACGCTGACCCAAACCTTCCGCAGTCGCCACATCGACGGCCATTACGTCTGGCTGGAAACCACCATCCGCGGCGTCTATGAGCCTGTCACCGGGCGATTGCGCAACATCCTCAGCATTTCGCGCGACGTGACGGAACGCATCGAACACGAACTCTCGATCAAGGCCGCGCAGGAGCGCGCCGAAAACGCCAGCAAGGCGAAGTCGCGCTTTCTCGCCAACATGAGCCATGAGCTTCGGACACCGCTCAATGCCGTGATCGGCTTCACCGACATGATGCGCCAGCGCACCTTCGGGCCGCTCGGCAACGAGAAATACGAAGAATACGCCACGCTGATCTACGATTCCGGCCAGCTTCTGCTCGATCTCATCTCGGACATGCTCGACATGGCCAAGATCGAAGCGGGAAAGCTGGAACTGAACCTCGAAACCGTCGATTTCACCGGCACCATCGAAGACAGCGTGCGCATGCTGCGCGACCGCGCCGAACAGGCCGGGCTCGAGCTCAGCGTGTCGATCCCGCAGGAGCCGCTGTTCGTCACCGCGGACCGTCGCGCGATCAAGCAGATCATGCTCAACCTGTTGTCGAACGCGATCAAATTCACGCCGGCCGGCGGCAGCATCGGCGTCAGTCTTTACCAGCGCAGCGGCTTCACCACGATCGCCATTTCCGACACCGGCATCGGCATCCCGGCCGAATACCTCGACCGGCTCGGCATGCCGTTCGAGCATGTCGACAGCGATCCGATGATCGCCAAGAACGGCGCCGGTCTCGGCCTCGCGCTGGTGCGGGCCCTGACCGAAAAGCACGGCGGCACCCTCACCATCCAGAGCGAAGAAGGCGTCGGCACCGACGTCCGGGTCGACTTCCCGACCCATGAAGGTAAGCGCGAAGCGGCCTGATTCTTTCAGGCTGCGCTCGCGATTCTTTGGTTGGTCGCGCAGCCGAACGGAAAACCGCTCCACACTTTTCCTGGCTGCGCTCCAGCCTCCATTTGACAGCGGCGCTCCGGCGCGGCAATCAGAAGCCATGGTTCTGTTGTGGTCTGGGCTGTTCTTCCTAGTATTGGGCTTGGCCTGCGTGGCGATCGATCGCCGCGCGGTGCATTTTTTCTATGACCGCGTACCGCTCGGCCTGCACAAATTCCTCAATGCCACCACTCATTTCGCCAAGGCCGCCCATTGGCTGGCGCTCGCCGTGGTCGCCTATCTGGTGACCTGGACGTTGCTGGCCACCGGCTCCACCGGCGCGGCGGTGAAACTCATCTTCCAGTGCGCCCTCGCCTACATCCTGGCGCTCGGTGCCGGCAGTGCGGTGATCCACACCATCAAGCTCCTGCTCAGCCGCCGCCGCCCGCGCGACGAGCTGGAGATGAATCTCTACGGCTTCATTCCGTTCGGCTTCGACTTGAAGCGCAATTCATTTCCGTCCGGCCATTCGCTAACCATCTTCTGCGTTGCGGTGATCGCCACGTGCGTTTGGCCGCTCGGTGCGCCGCTGTGGTTCGCGATTGCGCTGTGGCTGAGCCTGACCCGCGCGCTGATGGTCGCGCATTTTCTTAGCGACGTCTTCGTCGGTATCGGCATCGGCCTGATAGCCAGCCGCGAAGTGCTAGTGAACTGGTTCCCGCAGTTGGCGCGGGCGTGGTTTTAGTCCAACCAGATCCTACTTCTGCAAGATCGCCTTTGCCGCCTCGACGCTCTGCTTGTCGTCGTGAACGCGCGGCGGGACGTTGATGCCGCGCTGGGCTGCCGGGCGGGCGGCAATCTGGTCGATCCAGCGCTTCAGATTGTCGAGACCATCGGCATTGATGCCGCCCCAGGCGTAGGAGCGCGCCCAGCACCAGTTGGCGATGTCGGCGATGGAATAGTCGCCCGCCAGGTATTCGTGATCCTTGAGCCTGGTGTCGAGCACCTTCAACAGGCGGCGGGATTCGTTCTGGTAGCGGTCGATGCCGGGCTGATAGACCTCATGCCAATAGCGGAAGAAGGCGTTCGCCTGTCCCATCATCGGCCCCAGTCCGCCCATCTGGAACATCAGCCACTGCACCACCTGGGAGCGGGCCTTGGGATCGGCCGGCATCAGCTTGCCGGTCTTCTCGGCGAGATACATCAGGATGGCGCCCGACTCGAACACCGCGAAATTGTCGTTGTCGCGATCGACGATCGCCGGAATGCGCCCGTTCGGATTGATCGCCAGGAACCAGTCCTCTTTCTGTTCCTTGGCGGCGAGATCGAGGCGGCGGACCTCATACGGCAGCCCGACCTCTTCGAGCATCACGGAAGCTTTGAAGCCGTTGGGTGTCGCCGCAGTATAGAGATCGATCATCGTGGTTCGTCCGGAAGGTTCGGTTGGATACATGGGAACGCGCAGGCGCCCCATCAAGTGCGGCGGGCGCGGAAAAATTCCTTCAGCACCTGCCCGGCAGCCTCGGCATTGCCGGCGCGGGCGATTTCGGGATGGTGGTGGCAGGTCGGCTGCTCGAAAAACCGCGGCCCGTGAATGACCGCACCGCCTTTCGGGTCTTCCGCCGCGAAAACCACCCGGGCGACGCGAGCCATGGCGATGGCGCCGACGCACATGGCGCAGGGCTCGAGCGAGACATACAGCGTGGTCCCGGTCAGTCGTTCGTTGTTCAGCAAGGCCGCCGCGGCGCGGATCACCTCGATTTCGGCATGGGCCGTGGGGTCCTTCTTTTCGACGATCCGGTTCCCGCTCCGCGCGAGCACCTCGCCCGCCGCCGACATCAGCACCGCCCCGACCGGGACTTCGCCGCGCCCCGCTGCCTCCTGGGCTTCCGCGAGCGCCAGTGCTATGGCTTGTTCGTCATCCATGGCAGATTCCCTTCTTGGCCGATCCTAAACCCAAGACCAGCGGCAAACGCAAATCCCCGCCCACGACGGGCTGGAGCCCGCATACCTGCTCGCTCACGATCGACGACGGCTGGGAAAAGCCGCGCGTCCGCAAGGCCGATAAGGCCGAAGACAAGAGCGAAAAACCCGAGGGCGAACGTATCGCCAAGGTGATCGCGCGCGCCGGCGTCTGTTCGCGCCGCGATGCGGAAAAAAAGATCGCCGAAAACCGCGTAACCCTGGACGGCAAAATCGTCACTACGCCGGCCACCAAGGTCACTCCCGGACAGGTCGTGACCGTCGACGGCACGCTGGTGGGCGATCCCGCTCCGGCGCGGCTGTGGCGCTATCACAAGCCCGCCGGTCTCGTCACCACGCATCGCGATCCCGAAGGCCGTGCGACGGTGTTCGCCAATCTGCCAAAGACGTTGCCGCGCGTGGTTTCGATCGGCCGCCTCGACTGCAATTCCGAAGGCCTTTTGCTCCTCACCAACGACGGCGAAGTCGCGCGGCGTCTGGAGATGCCGTCCGGCGGCTGGACGCGCGTCTATCGCGCCCGCCTGTTCGGCAAGGTCACGCAAGCCGATCTCGACAAGCTCGCCGAGGGCGTAACCATCGCAGGCGTGAAATACGGCCCTGTGGTCGCCGATCTCGAACGCACCAAAGGCGTTTATTCGTGGGCCACGGTCACGCTCAAGGAAGGCAAGAACCGCGAGATCAAGCGGCTAATGGAAAGCCTCGGGCTCAAGGTTGCGCGCCTCATCCGCTTGCAGTTCGGGCCGTTCCATCTCGGCCAGCTAGAGGAAGGCGCCGTCGAGGAAATTCCCGCCAAGCAGTGGCGCGAACAACTTGGCGTCGGGCGCAAAAAACACCCAAAAGACGACTGATCAAGACAACATTGTGACACCACAACGGCCTTTTCCGGACCCGGCGCTATGATCTTGCACGGTGGCCGTGAAGTGGTATGAGCAGGCCGCAAAGAACAAGAAACGAGGCCTGACATGAAGAAGTACCAGAAGCCCCAGGCCTATGCCGCCGAGACCAAGGATCAGCGCTTTGCCGGGACGTTCGAAGTGCTGGTGCCGGTCCCCGACCGCATTAAGCCGCACAAGCTGGCGGGCCAGTTCCCCACCAAGCAGGCCGCCGAAGGCTGGCTCCACTCCGACGAAGGCCAGGACGCCATCGCCCACCTGTTCGAGAACACTAAGCGGTAGACGCCCCCAAGGGAACGCCCCGAGAACAAACGCCGCGGAGGCACATCGCGAAATATCTGTAATAATCGCGACATGATTTGCTTTCGCCAAAGCCGCTTGAAACTTATCGCCGTCACCGCGCTGTTCGCCGCCTGGACGATCGCGTTCGCCTTCATGGCGTTCGTCACCGCGTACCTCAACGGCTTGTGGCCTTATGTCGGCCTTACCTCCCTCATCCCACTGGCCGCGGCGTTCGGCGTGGCGACGTTCATGACCGCGATGGGTCTCACCACCCCCGCCACACTGACGCTCGACGGCGAAACGCTGGTGTTCAAAACCTGGCGCCGCAGCGAAGAGATCGCCCTCGCCGACATCGCCGACTTCGTGGTGATCCCGCCGACCGCCGCCCTGCGCTCGCCCGCTTGCGAAAAGAAAACCGGCCCACGGAAGTTCGTCTCGTTCGGCCGCTGGTGGGAGAAGACACCGGAAGAGATGGTGGCGGTGTTGAAAGAGCGCGTCGAAGCGTCAGTGCCCCTTCCCAAATAGTGCATCCCTTCGCGCCAGGCTCTCCGCCGGCCATTCCTTTTCCATGTCGTAGTATTCCGCGAACGCGCGGGCGCCTTCGGGCAGGACCACCCAATCGAGTTTCGAGCGGGTGAAGATATGGACGTCTGGCGGCAGCATCGACGGATGATCCAGCGTGGCGACGCGCACGAACACCACTTCGCGGCGGCTGTAGACGCTCCACACCGCGCTTTTGCACTTCGGGCAGCGGTAGATGTGGTGCGGATAGCCGCTATCGGTCTTCATCGCGATCGCTTCGGGTTCGCCGGACAACAGCGTGACGCGGTCGCGCTCGATCAGCGCATTGATGGCAAAAGCCGAACCGGTCTGCTTCTGACAATCGGTACAATGGCAGCAATGCACGAACATCGGCGGCATTTCGAGCCGGTAGCGGATGAAGCCGCAAAAGCAGCCGCCTTCGAGCGGATAATCCATAGGCACCTCCCCGATTCACGCGGTGGGTTGTAGCGTATTGCGGCGGATCGAGACAAACGCTTCTGATTTCGATCAATCGCGCGGCGGGCCGTCGCGCGTCTTGTCTGCGTACGGATCATCCCTCCGGCGCATTGACGCATCCGTGTTTCCCTGAATAGAGATCGTTAACCTTGCTTACCAATATCTCAATCCACCAGCCCCGGGCTGGGCACTGCAACAAGGATTGGGAAACGCCATGCATTACGGATTTTTCCGCATCGCCGCCGCTGTCACCTTCGCTTTTGCGGTTCTGCCGACCGCTGCCTCGCACGCGGCCACCACCTACACGGTCGGCCCGACCCAGTACTACAAAACCATCCAGGCTGCAGTGAACAAGGCCAACCCCGGCGACACGATCAACATCCTTCCGGGCACCTATGGCGCGGTCAACATCACCAAATCGAACCTTCTGATCCAGGGCAGCGGCACCACGGCGCCGGTGATCACCGGCAAGTCCTACGGCGACAAGGGCCTGTTCGTCATTTCCGGCACCAACACCACGATCAAGAACATCACGTTCCAGAACGCGACCTCGACCTCGGGCAACGGCGCCGGCATCCGCATGCAGGGCACCAATCTCACCGTGCTGAACTCGAAATTCACCGGCAACCAGGACGGCATTCTCACCGACGCCAACACCAAGAGCACGCTGACGGTGAAGAATTCCGTGTTCGACAAAAACGGCACTTGCGTGTCGTCGAGCGGCTGCGCCCACGCCATCTATGCCGGTCACATCGCTGCGCTCGACGTGGAGAGCTCCACCTTCACCAACACCCAGGCCGGCCATTCCATCAAGTCGCGCGCCAATGCCACTACGGTGATCGGCAACACCATCCGCGACACCTCGACCGGCACCGCCTCCTATCTCGTCGATGTACCCAACGGCGGCGCCGTGACCATTACCGGCAACACCCTTGAAAAAGGCGTCAAGTCAACCAACTCGATGACGGCCATCGCGATGGGCGAAGAAGGCGCGACCAATCCCGCCGGCGACATGCTGATCGCCAACAACACCTTCCAGAACGATCTTTCGAAGACGCAGTCGTTCGTGTGGAACAAGACCGGCAGTTCGGCACTGCAAGTCGCCGGCAATGTGCTGACCGGCTACGCCACCAAGACGCTGAACGGCCCCGGCACGGTGACCGCGCCATCGACCAAAACCGCCGCACTTCGCGCCGGCACCGCCGCCGCCGCCTTCGCCGCGATGCCGGCAAGCTTCGCCGCGACGACCGATGTGCCCGAACCCACGACATTGGCGCTCTTTGTCGCCGCTCTGATGGGCCTTTTCTTCTTCGGTACGGCCAAAAAACGGACGGAGTAGTATCCCCGCTGCCTCCGTCTGCCCCGCGCCGGCCCGTACTCCGGCGCGGGGATTTCCTTCCCTGGCGTGACACTTGGCGCAGCGCGCGGCTTTGTTAGCATGCAGCCCGATTTTCCGAGGGCGCCATGGCCGAACCTGCCGATCTTGCTTTCCTGTTCGACGTCGACAACACGCTGATCGACAACGACAGCATCACCCGCGATCTTTCCGATTACCTGCGGCGCGAGCACGGCGCCTTCCCGCACGATTGCTATTGGCTTCTGTTCGAGGATCTGCGGCGCGAACTCGGCTATGCCGACTATCTCGGCGCCCTGGAGCGCTATCGCGTCAAGTATATGCACGATCCGCGCATCCTCCGGATGGCGAACTGGCTGATCGACTATCCATTCAAGGACCGCCTGTTCCCCGGTGCCGTCGAAGCGGTCAAACACGTGGCGCAATGGGGCGTAACGGGGATCGTCTCCGACGGCGACGCAGTGTTCCAGCCGCGCAAGGTGCTTGGCTCCGGTCTGTCGGACCTGTTCGAGCGGCGGGTGCTGATCTACATCCACAAGGAAGACGAACTGGCCTACGTCGAGCGCATCTTCCCGGCGCGTCATTACGTGATGATCGACGACAAGCTTCGCCTGCTCCATGCCATCAAACAGTACTGGGGCGACCGCGTCACCACGGTCTTCCCGCGCCAGGGCCATTACGCCACCGACATGCACATCCTGACCGAATATCCCGCCGCCGACCTCAGCATCGACCACATCGCGAATTTACTAAGGTTCGACCGCGACGATTTTCTCAGAAATCGAGCGTAATGCTCGTGCATACAAAACTGAGCATGCACTCACAAAAATCCAATTTAAGGCTTTATGATCCCGTGGCAGCGAAGAGTTTTTCCGTCATAGCTCCGGGTAGTACGTACATGTCGTTCGATCGCCGCTGAATCCGGTATAAAGTTCTCCGGATCATAGATAAAAAAGATCAAGTCATCACATGCGGGATGATATCGATACGTTTCGATATCGTCATTAATTTCCCTAGCGATTCCCTTGCCATGTTCAGCGTTACGGACAAACTTCGCTTCAATTACGAAACGACCACCTGATGAAAGGAAGTCCTTAATCGTGTATCGGTTTGCGACCTTGTCTGTCGGATTTTCTGGAACGAGATCGAGAACCCACGGCCGAAGCATTAAATATAGTGCGTCCTGAACGGACGCCTCACTTGTCAAATCCAATATTGCCCCGCTACTTCGACGAGTATTGAGATACCTGACTATCTCTGTAAAAGCATTGAGAGCGGATAAGACTGCGCTGACCGAAACAGGACGCTCGTCCTCGGCCTTCGATAGTTCGGAAGTGTGGGCCCCGCGAACAAGTTCCACTCCGGTCAGAACTGCTTGAAGAAGCGTGTCAGTCATGATGGCCTTCAATCGATCTGCCAAAAATGTAGCGACCGATGTCCTCAATAATTGTTTCGTAGTCTCGCCGCGACTTGTTCTCAGGCAAATGAATGTGAAGATTGATATTTATTGTGGGACGACCATTCTCACCACCCCCTGCTGGCGCCCCGTTCAAACCAAGACGATCGGCCACCCCCACTTGAGCGTTGGGCACACCAGAGGGCGTTATAGGATCGAAAATCGCATTTTCGCAAAGGGCTTTGAAGGTTTGTATTTGTTGCTCGAACGAACGATCACCTCCACCGGAATGGATGTGAAATAGATTTTGGAGTTTTTCGTTGCTCTCGGCATAGGGGGTATGGCTCGCTTGGAACATCGGAGCGTACACACGCCGCAACTCAGGTGCGAGAGCTTTACCTCCATCATCGATTCCCATGAAGCGTAAATACAGTTCCGTTGGCTCGTTTTTATCGTTGAGCAGGCCCACAGCTTTCAGTACACGGACCATACTGTAGTCGTTTGCGTCGCTGAATCCCCACGACCGAAGGAGATCCATGTCAAACTTCGGAGGCTTGGGCTTATTGGGAATATCTTTGAGAAGCCGACGCAACGAGGCCGGCTTTGTTGTGTACGGGAATTTGGGGCTGCTTTCGGCAGTGCTCTTAGCTTTCTTAGTCAATGCCCCACCATTTGACCCCGACGACCTATGCCTTTTCATGCTCCCCCCTCATCTCGCCGATTGCTCGCATCAGAATAACATCTTCTTGCGCATATTGGGCACAGCGCAAGAGGAGTGGACAAACAAAGCACAAATATCGAATCTGGGTTCTATTGAGCTATATGGTTTGGTGAGGGAAAATACCGCCTTAGAATTGTTGAGCTATTTTCACTCTATTGCGGTTCGGCCGCAGCGCTT
Source organism: Alphaproteobacteria bacterium (assembly GCA_023259375.1). GTDB lineage: Bacteria > Pseudomonadota > Alphaproteobacteria > Micropepsales > Micropepsaceae > Rhizomicrobium. Next base: position 4,107 of record JAHFQC010000073.1, on the reverse strand, counting down.
TTCTCAAAGTCGGCGGATAACGACGCCAATATCGCCAGGGTATTCCGTCATGGCCGGGCGTTCGACCCGGCCATCCAGGCGATGGTGAAATCTGGAGCGGCGCTCGTAATTGTTCTGGCACTGGATTGCCGGTTCAGGGACCGGCCATGACGAATTTGAAAAAAAGGGCGCTGTCGCCAGCGCCCCTAATCCGCGTGCGTTAAAACTAAACCGCCTTGCCCTCGCCCTTGGCGATGCCTTCCCACAGGCCGTTGAGATAGACGGCGCCGAGTGCGCGGTCATAAAGGCCGTAGCCGGGCTTGCCGGTTTCGCCCCAGATCATGCGGCCGTGGTCAGGACGGACATAGCCGGTGAAGCCGGTGTCGTAATACGCCTTGACGATGGCGCCGATGTCGAGCGAGCCGCAATCGGACTTGTGGGCGGTCTCGTTGAAGTTGCCCTTCGCGTCGACCTTCACATTGCGAATGTGGGCGAAGTGGATGCGGCCCGCGGCCGAGAATTCCTTCACCAGTTCGACGATGTTGTTCTTGAGATCGGCGCCGAGCGAGCCCGAGCACAACGTCAGGCCGTTGGCGGGGGTGTCCACGATCTTCAAGAGGCGGCGCAGGTCGTGCACGTCCTTGACGATGCGCGGCAGGCCGAAGATCGGGCGCGGCGGATCGTCGGGATGGATCGCCATCTTGATGCCGGCCTCTTCCGCCGCCGGGATCACACCCTTCAGGAATGCGGTCAGATTGGCCCAGAGCTTCTCTTCATTGACGGACTTGTATTCGTCGAGCAGCGCCTTCAGCTCGTCCGCCTTGTAGGAAGCGTCCCAGCCCGGCAGGTTGATGCCCTTCGAGACGTCGATCTTGTTGACCACCTCGACGTCGAACGCCAGCGCCGACGAACCGTCTGCCATTTTCATATCGAGCGTGGTGCGGGTCCAGTCGAACACCGGCATGAAGTTGTAGCAGACCACCTTGAGGCCGCACTTGCCGAGGTTGCGCAGGCTCTGGGCATAATTCTCGATCAGACGCTTCGCCGTCGGGCGGCCGAGCTTGATGTCCTCATGCACCGGCACGCTCTCGATCACCTCGAACGCCAGCCCATGCGCCTCGATCTTCTTCTTGAGCGCCATGATGTTCTCGACCGGCCATACCTCGCCGACCGGAATGTCGTAGACGGCCGAGACGATGCCGTGCATGCCCGGGATCTGGCGGATGTAGTCGAGGCTGACGGGATCGCTGTCGCCATACCAGCGGAAGGACATTTTCATGGGCGGGCTTCCTCAAAAAGTTGTGGTACCGGTCCCACCATAGCCAATCCGACCCTCCTTTGTCATGGCCCCGCCTTGACGCGGGCAGCGGGGCCAAAAATCGCGGTTTAGAACTCCTCCCAATCCCCCGCCGGTGCCGCCGCGGGCCGGCGGGAACCGGCGACGGCCTTGAGCGCCGGGCGCCTGGCCGCCACCTGTTGCGGCGCGGGCTTCGCTACGGCGTCGCCCACCTCGAAAAATCCCATCATTTCCTGCAGCGTGTGCGTCTCGCCGGCGAGGTTGCGCGAGGCGGCGGTCGACTGCTCAACCATGGCGGCATTCTGCTGGGTCATCTGGTCCATCTGGGTGACCGCGGCGTTGACCTGTTCGATGCCTGTCGATTGCTGTTCCGCTGCCAGCGCCATTTCGTTGACCAGCGCGTTGATCTGCTGCACCTGATCGACGATCTGGCGCAGGGCCGCACCGGATTCGCCCACCAGCTTGACCCCGGCGCCGACATGCTCGCCCGAGGTGGAAATCAGGGTCTTGATCTCCTTCGCCGCCTGGCTGGAGCGTTGCGCCAGGGCGCGCACTTCCGATGCCACCACGGCAAAGCCCCTGCCCGCCTCGCCGGCGCGCGCCGCTTCAACACCCGCATTGAGCGCCAGCAAATTGGTCTGGAACGCGATCTCATCGATCACACTGATGATGTCGGTGATCTGTCGGGACGACTGGGCGATGGCATCCATGGCCTGGATCGCGGCATCCACCACGCGCCCGCCCTTCTCCGCCACGGTCTGCGCCGATTGCACCGAGGTGCGCGCATCCTGGGCATTGCCGGCCGTTTTCTTCACCGTTGTGGTAATTTCCTCAAGCGCCGCCGCGGTCTCTTCCAGCGAAGCGGCCTGCTGCTCGGTGCGGCGCGACAGGTCGTCGGCGGCGGTCGAGATTTCACCTGCGCCGTTGGCGATCCCATTCGTCGACGACAAAACGCCGGCGACCGAGACCTGCATCCGCTCCATGGCGCCGTTGAAATCGCTTTTCAGCTTGGCGAAGGGACCATTGAGGTCGGCGGTCACCCGATGGGTGAGAACGCCCTTGGCCAGATGGTCGAGCCCCGTGCCGATACTCGATATGATCGTATCGGTCTGTTCCGCCTTCGAGCGCTCCGCTGCGGCCAGCTCGTTCTTGAAGGCGGTCATCGCATCGGCAAGCTGGCCGATCTCGTCCTTCTGATCGGCATGCGGGACATCGACATCGAGGTGCCCTTTCGCCAGTTCGCCCATGGCGGAGGTCATGCGGCCGAGCGGCTTCGACACGCCGGTGATCAGCACATAACCCGCGGCGAAGCAAAGCAGCACGCTCAAACCGAGCGCGATGAAGATCCACAGCCGCGCACTGATGAAGGTGTTCTCGCCCACTTTGGCGGCGGCATTGCCGGCGGCAATGTTGTAGTCGACATCGGCTTCGATCGCCGCCGCGAGATCGTTGAACAAGGCGCGCATCGGCCCGAGCGAATACTGCCCAGCGGCGGCGAGCCCTTTTTCCTTCAGTGTGCGATTGAGCACCGCAACGGCATCGGCGTAGCGGTCGTGCGCAACCTTGATGCGGTCAGCCAGTTCGCGCTCGCGCGGCGCCGAGATGGTCCGCTCGTAGCGACCCCAATTATCCTCCGATATTTGTTCGAGCTTAGGGATGCTGGCGGTGATCAGCGCGCGCTGTTCATTGGTTTCGGCGAAGATGCTGCTGATGTGAAAGGTGCGCAGGCGCGTCTGGGCGTACTGGTACTTGCCGAGATAGCCGATCCCCTGCAGCCAGTTATCCCGGATTTCCGCGGCTCGCGCATTCAACTGGGACAGGCGCATGACCGAGAAGGCGCCAAGCGCAATGGTAGCAATCAATACGCAAACGAGGGCACCGGCAATCTTGCCGCGCACCGAGACATCCGCAATTCGCATCCTGGTTCTCCTGAGGCGTAAACAGGAGTTGCAAATCCTTCTTATTTAGAAAAGAAGAGTCCTCTGCACAGGTTTATGAGATCTTTATGAAGATCGTAGTTGCCCGCGCACACACAGTCCGGCCACCCGCCAGAAATGAAAAAGGGCGGAAGTTTCCTTCCGCCCCACGCATGTGCACGAAACGACGATCAGAACTCGGTCCAGTCGTCGGTGCCGGTCGCTTTCGCGGCTTGCACCATTTTCCGCGGCGGCGGACGAACGGCCGGTCGCACCGGCTTTGCTGGCGCCCTAGCCGGCAACTCGGCTCGCCTTTCTTGTACCTCGCCGCCGACATTGAAGAAGCTCACGAGCTGCTGCAGTTGCTGCGTTTCGCCCGCGAGGTTGCGCGAGGCGGCGGTCGATTGCTCGACCATGGCGGCGTTCTGCTGCGTCACCTGATCCATCTGGCCGACGGCCGCGTTGACCTGCTGGATGCCGCTGGATTGCTGCTCGGCCGCGCCCGTCATTTCGCTGACGAGGGCGCTGATCTGCTGCACCTGATCGACGATGTGCGTCAGCGCCTGGCCGGATTCGCCGACCAGCTTGACGCCGCCGGCAACATGCTCGCCCGACGTATTGATGAGGGTCTTGATCTTCTTGGCGGCCTCGCCGGAACGCCCGGCCAGCGCGCGCACTTCGGACGCGACCACGGCAAAGCCCTTGCCGGCCTCGCCCGCGCGCGCCGCTTCGACGCCGGCGTTCAACGCGAGCAAGTTGGTCTGGAAGGCGATCTCGTCGATCACGCCGATGATGTCGGTGATTTCGCGCGACGACTGGGCGATGGCATCCATCGCCGTGGTGGCGCTTTCCACCACCTTCCCGCCTTCCTTGGCCGCGGTCGTCGCGGTGGTGATGGCGCTGTCGACTTCGCGC
>JAHFQC010000072.1 GCA_023259375.1 Alphaproteobacteria bacterium | reverse complement strand
GGTGCTCTGGATGAAATCCGCAATCTGTGGGCCGGCCACTCCGAGCAATGCGCCCACGTCCTCAGCAAGTACAAGAAGGACTGCGATTGCGATTGGCCGATGATTGCCGCGCGCTGTGATGCGGCTCTCACTAACGCCCGTGCAGCCCTAGAGCTCGCCCGCGGGGAGAAGCAGCCGCCCCATTGCTCCGATTGCCCACCGGACGGCTACCCGACCGACGAAACGCGTTGCGCCGAATGTCCCCGGAGGACACAGCCATGACTTGGCTTGAAGAACTCGTCACCGCGGCCGGTCTCGCCCTCTTCACCCTGTCCGCTCTCGTTCTGCTGATCGGCTTCGGAGGCTGACCAATGGCTCGCCGCTCCACCGTCATCAACACCATCGCCCGCCAGCTTCCGCCGGCAAGCTGGGCCGCAATCTGCGGCGCCTTCCTTCTGATCGCCGTAGCGGCGGTCGCAACGATCTTCTGAGGTAGACATGGACACCCAGACTGAAACATCAACCGAACAGAGCCTTGCCGCTCAGGCCCCTGCGGGAAACGCTCTCACTGAAATCGATCCGCCAGCGCCGCCGGTACTCGCACGCGACCAGGACACTAACGGTCTTGTTGGCGCCATCATTTCCGCCGCATCGAACCCACATGTCGACGCGGACAAGATGGAACGGCTGTACGAACTCTATGAGCGCATCGACGCGAAGAACGCAGAGCGCGTGTTCAACGCCGCTATGACAGAGTGCCAGAAGGAAATGCGCCCCGTCGCTGCGGACGCGAACAATCCGCAGACAAAGAGCAAGTACGCCTCATACCATGCCTTGGATAAGGCATTGCGGCCGATCTACACGAAACATGGGTTCGCGCCGAGCTACGACACCGAGGATTCTCCGAAACCGGATCACATCCGCGTCGTTTGCTATCTGTCTCACAGCGCCGGGCACACCCGCAAATACAAGATCGACATGCCGGCCGATGGCAAGGGCGCCAAGGGCGGCGACGTGATGACCAAGACGCACGCCACAGGAGCGGCGGCGAGTTACGGCCAACGCTACCTCCTCAAGGGGATGTTCAACATCTCGATCGGCGACGATGATGACAACGGATCCGATGGATACTTCTGCGGATCAGGGACGATCACTGAGGACAAGGCTAATCAGCTCCTTGACCTCGCGAAACGCGCCTATCCCGACGACGATAAGCGTCGCGCTCACCTCATCGACCGCATTTGCAAGAAGTTCGGCGTGAAGAACATCACGTTTCTCACGGCGAAGGACTTCCCGACAGCCATCGAACTTGTCAATGGGACAATCTCTGTTGTCAGGGAAAAGGCCCGCAAAGCCAAGGAAACTGCGCAATGAGCGAAGCCGGACAAGAGCTTGTCGTCATCCCCGCAAAAGACGCGCTCGCAGTCTTCACCGACAAGGCGAAGATCGAGCCATACATCACCAAGGTGCGCACCGCCGTTGCCGAGTTTTCCGGAAGCGTAGCAACTCCCAAGGGACGCAAGGAAATCGCGTCTATGGCGCACAAGGTGGTCAAAATCAAAACCTACATCGAAGGTGTGGGCAAGGACCTCGCGGACGCACAGAAGGAGATCCCGAAGAAGATCGACGCAACGCGCAAGTACGCGCGCGACACGCTCGACCAGATCGCCGGTGAAGTGCGCAAGCCGCTGGACGAGTGGGAGAAGAATGAAGAGGCGCGCGTCAAGCGCCACACCGACACCTTGACGTTGTTGGATGCTTTCACGCGCGGCGAGTACCCGCAAACGATCGAGGCCATAAAGGCCAACATTGCGACGGCCGCCGCCGTCATCATCGGACCGGCGTGCGAGGAGTTTGAGCCCGAGTATGCCAAGGCCAAGGAAGCTGCGGAAGCTGCGCTGACCGCCGCTCTGGCCAAAGCCGAGAAGGCCGAAGCCGACCGCGCCGAACTGGAGCAGCTTAGGAAGGAAGCCGCCGAGCGCGCCGAACGCGACCGCATCGAAGCCTTGAAGCGCGAGGCAGCAGAGGCGGCGATACGAGACGCAGAAAAGGCGGCACAGGCCGAACGCGACGCCGCCCAGGCGCGTGAGGATGAACTTCGCAAAGCCGCCGAAAAGGCCGAGCAGGACGCCAGAGACACCGAAGCACGGCTGAAGCGCGAGGCCGACGCGAAGGCGGCTCAGGACGAGCGTGATCGCCTCGCCCGTGAGGCCAATACCAAACACCGGGCCACAGTCAATCGCGCCGCCCTGTCGGCCTTTGTCGAAGGCGGCATTGATGAAGACATCGCCAAGAAGGTGATCGCACTGATCGCCAAAAAAATGATCCCCGCGATTTCGATCGCATACTGAGGAAAACCATGACCATTCAAATCATTGATTGCGCACAGAACACACCGGAATGGGATGCCGCCAGACTCGGATTGGTGACGGCCAGCGAATTTGCGACCGTGATCGCTAAGGGCAAAGGTGGCGGCGAGAGCCTCACCCGCAAGAAGTACATGTACAAGCTCGCCGGCGAGCGCATCACCGGTGAACAGGAGCCGGGTTTTAGCAGCCCGGATCTGGACCGCGGCCACGCCATGGAAGAGGAAGCGGCCAGTTGGTACGCGTTCACGCGTGAAACCGAACTGCAGCAAGTTGGGTTCATCAAATCGGACGAATGCGGCGGCATGGGCTACAGCCCTGACCGTCTGATCGTCGGAACGAAGGGCCTGCTCGAGATCAAGACGAACAAGCCTTCCGTCCTTATCGGCCTGCTGGAGAAAGACGATTTCCCCCCTGAGCATGTCGCACAGTGCCAGGGCGGTTTGTTCGTCTCAGGCTACGACTACATCGACATCGTTTGCTTCTGGGGAAAGATGCCGAAGCTGGTCAAGCGCGCCGTCCCCGATCGCGCATATCAAGCCACCCTCCGGTCCGAAATCACTAGGTTCAACGACGAGCTCTGCGAGCTGGTCGAACGAATCCAGCGTTACGGAGAAGCGGCATGAGTGGAAGCGTCAACAAAGTCATCATCATTGGCCATCTCGGTCGTGATCCCGAGGTGCGCCGTACCACCGCCGGCGACCCTGTTGCGACCCTCAGCGTGGCAACCAGCGAGAGCTGGCGCGACAAGCGGAGCGGCGAGCGGATGGAGAAAACCGAGTGGCACCGCGTGGTGATCTGGAACGAGCACCTCGCCAAGGTTGCCGAGCAGTACCTGCGCAAGGGCTCCAAGGTCTATCTCGAAGGCCAGCTCGCCACCCGCAAATGGACCGACCGCGAGGGCGCCGAGAAGTACACGACCGAGATCGTGCTCAACCGGTTCCGCGGCGAGCTGCAGCTCCTCGACAAATCCGAAGGCGGCGGCCGTGAGCCGGCGGCGACCGAAGACCAAGGCCAGGGACGCGCCGGCGAGCCGCTCGCCAACTTCGACCGCCCCGAACTTGATGACGAAATTCCGTTCTGAGGCGCTCCCATGGCAACGTTTTGGTGCATCCGCAGAGGCGACGCTCTCTACCCCGATGGGTCTGACAGCGCCGCCGCCATGACCAAGGTCCCTTTCGGCCAGCGCATCCAGGTGGAGGCGAAGCGTCCGCGCAACGCTGGGCATCACCGTCTCTATTGGGCGCTGTGCGCCCGGATCGGCGCGGCGATCGACGTCGACCCGGAGAACATCAGCGACATTCTCAAGATCGAAACCGGTCATTGCACCGTCGTGCGCACCAAAAGCCGCGGCGAGATCCGGCTCCCCAAGTCGATTTCGTTCGCGAAGATGGACCAGACCGCATTCGACGCGTTCTTCGAGCGCTGTGTGCGGGTCATCCAGACCGAGTGGGGCATCAGCCGTTCCGAGATCCAGGACGCCGTTGCGGACCTGCTGTGCCCCGATGCGAGGGACGCGGCATGAGCCGGACACCTGACGAGTGGATCGGGAAAACCGACGACACGCCGATACCGCAAAGAGTTCGACTGCGCGTATTCAATCGTGCCGGTGGCCGTTGCCACATCTGCGGCCGGAAGATCGCCGCGGGCGAATACTGGGAATGCGACCACGTAATTGCGCTCTGCAATGACGGCGAGAACCGCGAGGACAACTTGAGCCCCGCCTGTTGCAACTGTTGCCGCCCGAAAACGGCGCGGGACGTCTCCGAGAAATCGAAGGTCAACAAGAAGCGCCTGAAGCACCTAGGCATCAGGCCGAGACATCGCCGCCCTATGCCGGGCTCACGGGAGAGTGGGATCCGCAAGCGCATGGACGGCACCGTCGAGCGCTGGGATTGACCAGCGTCCGCCACCAACCAATCCGAGGAAGGGAAACCAAATGGCTTTGACTGCAACGATTGACCAGCTCCGACCTGGCCAGGACTATCCGGACGGCAACATCAACGCCCGCCAGCACTACACCGACGCCGAAATTGAGGAGCTGGCGGCCAGCCTGCGGCCCGACCGCGACGGCCAACTCCGCCCGTTCCTGGTCGCCACGCATCCGTCCACGCCGAAGGTCTATTACGTGTTCGGCGGCGGCCGCCGGCGCATCGCCTACACCCGCCTGATCGAGAGCGGCAAGCTGCCAAAGTCGCACCCGATCGAGATCAAGGATTTCGGTCACCTCTCGGTCGCAGAAGCCCTGTCGAAGTCCTGGGCCGACAACAAGGCCGTGCCGATGCACCCAGCCGACCTGGCCGCCACCTTCGCAGTCCTCGCCGCCGATCGGCCGGTCGAAGAGATCGCCGCCGAACGCGGAGTGACGGTCCGCGCCGCCCAGCAGCACATTGCCCTCGGCACGCGCCTTGCTCCCGAGATCATCGCCGACTGGCGCGAAGGCCTTCTGAACCGCGAAGCCGTCGAAGTCTTTGCGATCACCGACGATCACGAAGCCCAAAACTCCGCCCTGCTCTGGGCAAAGACGCAGTGGCAGTGGGCCCACAACGGTCGCCACGAGATCAACCTCAAGGAACTCCGCCAGAGACTTACGAACAAGAAGGAGCCGGAAATGAAGAGGCTCCTCGGGTTCGTCGGCGTCGACGCCTATCGCGAAGCCGGTGGCATCGTCACGGAAGACTTCTTCGGCGAAGGCGGCGTCGTCAAAGACATGAAGCTGCTCAAGAAGCTGGCCAAGTCGAAGATGGACAACCTTCTGGCCGATCTGCAGGCGACCGGCTGGTCGTGGACCGAAGGCCGGATGAAGCGCAACTTCATGCACCACGGCTACGGCCAGGCGAAGATCAAGCCCGAGCCTCTCGCCTCGGAAATGATCCGACAGGACGAGATCGAGAAGCGCCTTGAGAAACTCGAGGCAATCGACATCTATGAAGATGCGCCGCAGGACGAAGACAAGATCAACACCGAAATCGACGCTCTCAGGGCTGAGCTCGAGCTTCTCGAGCAAAAGGCCCTGCTCGCCGGCGCCACGAAGCAGCAGAAGGCCCGGTCAGGCGTCATCGTCTCGGTCTGCGACGACGGCTCGCAGCACTACGACATTGGGCTGATCCGTAGCGCAGGGGAAGGCAAACCGGAAAAGCGGAATGGGGGGCAGAGCCAGCAGCCGGCGCAACAGGATCTTACCTACGCAGCGACCCGCCACGTCGAGAGCTGCGCCGAGGAGGCAGTTGCCGAACTCCTCGTCGATCACCCTAAGGAGCTGTTTGCCCTTTTTCTGGCCGCGGCAGCACGCGACAACGACTATATGGACCCGTTCAGGGCTGATCGCGCCGGTGTTCCGAGTGGAAAAACGGCAAGCGTAAAGGCGTTCAAAAAGCTCTACAGCGAGTATGTAAAACTCGACCCCATCGACATGTTCAATACCGCGGCGGAATACATCTCGGGCGGCGCCGAAGTCGGCCGAGACGGATCGATTGACCCGCTCCTGATGTCGATCATCGATGAGGAAGAGTACCAAAAGGCGGTCGCGGAGAAATTCGACCCCAAGACCTTCTTCGAAGGCGCGTCGAAGCGCTTCATGCTCGGCGTGATGGCCGAGACGCTGGGGGAGGAAACCCGCGCCGCCGGCGAGCATATCGGCGACCAGAAGATCCGCGAGGAAGTAATCGCCGCGGCCAAGAAGACGGGCTGGCTCCCGCCTGCCCTTCGCACTTCGAAATACGTCGAGCCGACCCCGCTCGAGATAGCGATCGCCGCCAAGGGCGCCAAGACGAAGGCCAAGGCTCCGAAGACCTCCACCGCCAAGAAGAAGGCGGCCTGATATGACCCAAGCCTATCCGCTCGCTTGGCCCGTTGGGTTCCCACGCACGACTGCCCGCACCAATTCGCGCTTCAAGACTTCGCTGTCTGGAGCCGTCCGGAACGTACAGGACGAGCTGCGCCGGTTCGGCCACGACAGCGGCAAGCCCGTCAGCGAGGTCGTGGTTTCCTCGAATGTGACGTTGATGGACGATCGACCGAAGGATCCCGGCGTGGCCTGTTACTTCGTGTGGGATCGCGTGCAGTGCTGCATCCCGGTCGACCGGTACAGCAAGCCGGAAGAGAACCTGCAGGCTATCGCCCTAATCCTTGACGCCGAGCGGGCGAAGATCCGGCACGGCGGCCTGAACATCGTCCGCGCGGCGTTCCGCGGCTACGCCAGCTTGCCACCGCCGACCAACGCCAACGGAGCCCTGCCGCCGCCATACTGGACGGTTCTCGGGATCCCCGAAAGGGCGTCGCTCGCAGCAGCGAAGGCCGCATATCTCACCCTGGTGAAGAAGGAGCACCCCGATCACGGCGGCGACGCGGCGAAGTTCAATCAGATCGTCGAGGCCTGGAAGCAGGCTCAGGAGAAATTGACGTGAAGAACAAGCTATCGGACCTCAACGATCACCTATTCGCGCAGATCGAGCGCCTTTCCAAGACAATGCCGGCCGGAGCCATTGTAAAATCCGTTCGGCTCACTTTATCCGCACCCGACTTTCGAACTGATTTCCCGCTGAGCGATCGCAATTCGCCCAATAGGCCCGAGAACCATGAACAAGATCGCTCGAATATGGCGGGACATTTCGCGCGTAACGTTCAAAATTCCATCCTTCGTGCCGCATGCAGAGCAAGCAATTTGACTATTGAGCGCGGCACAACTCGCTTCAATCGCTTTGCGCAACTCGAGCATCGCCATTTCTTGGTGAGGCAGAAGAAGATTGTCACTCTGCATTTCGCCGAACTTGTCCCGCTGAAGTATCAGCTTGCTAAAGGCATCATGAAGGTTTTGCTGCTCCGACTGATCGCGGGCCTCAGCAGACCGCACGATACCATCAATTTTCGCTACAGTTGCCGCCATGCCACCCACGATGGTCGCAATCCGTCTCCGGTAATTTCTGGATTCAAACGTCTCCTCTCTGTGCCGCATAACGACCGGCACCAATACCGCAACCAGAATTGCGAGAAACGTGCCGCACCCCTGAACCATGGAAAGCGTGCCGGGATGGCATTCCATCCAGCGGAGCCAAGTGTTCGGCTCCATCGTGCATGCGTCCCAGCTCATATCCACCTCCAGCGAAAGCCAAGCATTTCGCACTCTATCCTGAGTCGAACATCAAGGGCGTCGCGATGATCAATCAGGCGCAAACCGCCACCCGCTTCCAGCTCGAGGCGGAAATGGATGGGCCGATGAAGGGGCCGCGCAAACGTCCAACCGGCACGCGGCCGCGCGGCTATGCCTGGACGCCTGGCTCTGGCCCGGATGGCGAGACGTGCGGATCGTGCGCCAACATCTACCGAAGGCACATGGGCGGGACCTATCCGAAGTGCCTTTTGATGAAGGCGCATTGGACCCGCGGCAAGTCCACCGACATCAAAGTCAGGAGCCCGGCGTGCCGGGAGTGGAAGAAGCGCGAGCCGGCATGATCCAGGAAACGTCAATGCTCAGACGATCGCAGGCTCGCCAATGCCTTGGAAACGAGTTCACGCAAATCTGCTACAGGTCCAGAGAGCTTAGCAATGCTCACCGAGACGGTTCCGATCGTTCTATGGGCATACAGTATATTTGCTTCACGCTCAATTTCGGGAAGCAGATCCCGAATTGCTCTGCGAAGATCGAACATAGCGCGAATTGCCCCGAAGGTGTCGAGCTTCTTGATTTCTGCCAATTCATCGATCACAGCGATTGCGTTTTTCATTGCGCCGAAGGCATCGATGATACCGAGTCCGATTTGGTCGGCATCATTTACCGGCCCAATGTTTTGCTCATTGACGTTGGCAAATTCGTGGATGGCCGTGAGGTCGGCCGTCGGACGGTACAGACTTTCGAGCGCCTCGAGCAAGATTCCCTTGTAGGCGTTTCTCGCCGAGGATGCCTCCGCCTGTTCGCTTTTTCGAATTCTCAAGGGAATGAATATCGCAATTGCCAGCGCAAGGATGGTGCCGACTGCCTGCACCCAGGCGGCAACGTTTGGATGGTGATCAGCCCAATCTGCGCAAGAGGTCCAGTTCAACACCAAAGCCGCGCACACACAAAGGAAGACGGCAGCCAAGACCAGATATGCGGCATGCGTTTCCAGCCAGCGCTGAACAGGCTTCCACTTCATGATCTCGCCCCCCAACAGATAGTTCAGTGTACCACTTCAGTGCCGAGCCGTGAACGGTGGGCTTCCAGATGACCAGCATCCCGGAAACCACGTCGTACACGACCATAGACTGCACGGTCTGCCGCCCGAAGCAGGGCGCGGTCTGGATCGTCATCGACACCGGACGCGGAACCAGGAGCGAGAAACTGCAGCTTTCGGACATCCATCCTGACGATGTCGCGGAGATGGAAACGGCTGACAAGGTACGGCCCATGAAGCTGCGCATCCTCGCTGGTGTGGCGGACGAGCTCGGCATCGGAACGGTTCCCGAAATCACCCACGCCGATCAGCCGGCGGCCGCCCCTGTCCCGGCTTACGGCGATCTGTTTGGAGGCATCGAGCCCATCAGGAGCATCGGCTAGATGTCCCTGCACGTCGTCACGTCTGAAATCGCACCGGCCGCTCCGCGGCCGAGCGCCAGCGTACGGCGTGTGGCTGAGCTAATTGGCTGCGACGAGGCAACGGTCCGCAGATTGGTTAACGAAGGGGCACTTGAGGCCTACACCTTGCGCCGTCGGTCGATCATGATTTTTCTCGACTCGGTGGCAGCGCATCAATTGCGGCAGGCCCGCGTGCCGAAATCACCTGTGGAAAAGATCAAAATGCACCGGCGCGCCGTGGCAAGTTCGGCCAACGAGGCGGCCAAGGCCAGGTTGCGGGAAATGGGCTTCCTCCGATAGCCTTGGCCATATGACGGTTTATCAGGACAGACGCCGCGGAATTTGGCGATATGACTTCTGGAAGGGCGGCGTTCGTCACGTCGCGGACTGCCCTCCAGACGTCAAATCGAAGCGCGCCGCTGCCCAGGTGGAAGCCGCCGCCCGTCTGCGGCTCCACATCGAACCGACGATTCCCGAGCCGACGGCGGTCACGCTAAATTCCGTTGCCGACCAGCTCCTGGCGCAATGGAACCGCGGCCGCAACGTTGCGAACAACAGGTGCTATGTCGCCGAGATCCTCGCCCGGTTCGGCGACATGCCAGTTCAGGAGATCGGCACCAGCGAGATTTCCGCCTACATCGACTGGGCGCTAGCACAGCCTCTCAAGCGCTGGTGCGGTGAGAAGAAGGGGTATGTCGACGGCGACACGAAGCGGAGCCCGGCGACGGTGAACCGCTACCTCGTCCCGCTCCGCCAGATGCTGAAACGCGCGGCCAAGATGCGCGATGGGGTGACGGGCCGCCCGATTCTGCCCGATCCGCCGGAAGTGCCGGAGCTGGCGGCCCCGAAGCGAATCCCGCGCCCAGTTCCAGATGCGGTCGCGACTCGGTTGCTCGAGATCCTTCCGGAGCACGTTCGCGACGCGATGACCCTGACACTCTTTTTCGGATTCCGGCGAGACGAAGTGTTCGGCCTGACCGTCGCGCACATCGATCGCGACGCCGGCGGCCTCCGTCTCCCTGCCGAAATGGTGAAGGCGAATCGCGACGAATTCCTCCCCGGCGCACCCGCTGCCATGGCGCTCCTGACGCGGCTGGCCCGGCAGGCGGCGAAGCGCGGCGTGCCCAACCTGATATCGTGGCGGCATGGCCAGGACGGCGAATGGAAGCCGCTGGCGAGCCCCAAACGAGCATGGGCGACGGCCATGAAGGTCATCGAGAAAGAGTTCGGCCAGAAATGGCGCTGGCACGACCTGCGGGCGGCCTACATCACGCACCTGGCTCTGACGGTGAAATCGGGACGCACCGTGCAGGCGATGGCGCGGCACAAAGACTTTTCCACGACGCAGCGATATATTGCGGTGACCGAGGAGGTCATGGCACAAGCTGCCAAGCAGGCCGCTACTCACCCTGCCCTTATCGCCAAGAAGTCCCACACCGCAGTCCCACACAAAACCGGGAAGCGATCTGGAAACAGAGGCGAAAAGGCGGGAAAAGTAGCGAAAATTCAAGTGCTTACTGGAAAAAGACCCCGTAGCTCAGCCGGATAGAGCATCGGTTTCCTAAACCGAGGGCCGCGTGTTCGAGTCACGCCGGGGTCACCAGGGTTCGCGCGCAACAGCGAAGCCTGCCACGGCGTAGCTCCTTCAGCGAAGCCGGGCTGGTCATCGCGAGCTACGACTCGGCATCCAGAAAGCCTCCTCATGTGCGGAAAGTTCACTCAGATCCTGACGTGGAGCGAGATGGTCGAAATCTCGAACCTGCTGCTCGCGTCCGAAGCTGGCATTGTCGAGACCGTCACGCCAATGCGCGTGGCTTCGGTGATCGCGCTCGATGATCGCGGCCGCCGCCGGGCCGTGCGGATGCGCTGGGGGCTGGTGCTGCCCGGCACGCGCAAGCCGATCATCCACGCTCGCGCCGAGACCATCGACGTCAAGCCGACCTTCCGCGACGCCTTCGCATCGCGGCGCGGCATCGTTGCGGTGTCGACCTTCAACGAAGGCCTCGAAGTCACGCCGACGAAAACCGAACAATACGTTCTGACGCCGGACGACGGCGCGCCAATCGGCATTGCCGTGGTGTGGGAACGCACTCCCGACCCGCGCGGCGGATCGCTGCTCAGCTTCGCCATGGTCACGGTGCCGCCGAACGAACTCATCGGCAGCATCACCGATCGCATGCCGGCGCTGATCGATCCGGCCGATTGGCCGGTGTGGCTCGGCGAAACGCCGGCGAAGCTCGAGGACGTCAAAGCGCTGCTGAGGCCCTCGGCGCGCGCGCTGACCATGAAACGCGCCGCAAAACCGCCGCCACGCAAAAAGGACGACGGTCAGCCGACGTTGTTTTAGTCTGGAACTGGCGGCTACCACCTGCGCGAATGCGACCGGTATCGGTGCGCGACGCACGCAAGCGGCAGCCACGTGCCCGTCAGGGCGTTTCAGGTTCTGTAAGCGACCGCACGTATGTCAGCGCGGCTTTGCGCTTCTGCGGATCCTTGATGCGCATGAACGCCGCCATGATCTGGCGGCACTGCAAAACGGCATCAGCATCGTTGTCGACTTCTTCATTCCCCGTATGCGGCGTTTCGAAAAATGCCGCGACCGGAACCCCGAGTATCTCGGCGATTTCCATCAACCGGCCGGCGCCGACCCGGTTCACGCCGGTTTCGTACTTCTGCACTTGCTGATAGGCGATGCCGAGCCGATCAGCGAGACCTTGCAGAGTCATCTTGGCGTTCTTGCGATGTTGCCGGATGCATTGTCCTACTTCGGCATCCAACACGCGCGAACGCTTACGCCTGTCTGCCGGTCCCGACCCCTGAGAGGATTTCATTGTGAGCTCATTCTTCTGTGCGCAGTTCATTGTTTTTCTCTGAGACGCGAACGCATCGTAGAGGCGTCCGAAGATAGTCTGCCAGCGTCATACGGCAAATCCCGTGTTTGAACGAAATCGTCGGATATCCAACGATATCGCCGCTGCATGAGGGACTTCTTCAATCACTCTATGGCGAGTCGCCAGCTAGGAGTCTTCGCGAATTCCGGGTGGGAAATGCACCAGCCGGTGGCAACGTTCCGTTGACAGTGAAAGCAATGCGTCCGTTGTGAACGCGAAGTATCCGAAAATTCCACGTGCAGGAGAAATAGGTGGAGATGGATGTGCTCCACCTCGGATTGTCGTGCCAAATTCGGGCACACCGTCGCCATCTACGGGAAAAAGATCAGTTCAATATTTCTACTAATTTGAGAAAAATATTTCGATTTATAGAGAAATGTGACGCTGAGACGCACAGCACATCTACGAGATCAGCGCGGTTTCGCGCATGTTTCCGGCGCTTTCTTCGCCTGCTTCGAGAAGTTCCATTACGGCAAGTGCTTCGTCAGGCTTCACGGCAAGCGGAGCAACGCCGTGCAACGCGTCGCGTACGTTGGCGTAAAAGGCACTGTAGCCGCCGCGTTCGACGGCGACCTCGCGCATGCCCGCCTCCGGCAGCACCAAACGCGCCGGAGTGCTTTCGCATCCGTACGCGGCATCGCGCGGCGTGAGGCCTTTTGCCAGATCGCTTTCCTGCGGATCGAGGCCGTGCTTGATGAAACTTGCGCCCGTGCCATGCACCCGGAAACGCACATCGGTCGGCGCCAGATTATCGCCGGCCAGCACGACGCGAGTAGTTGCGTAGCGCAGGACGATGCGGAAATAGTCCGTAGTCTGAGCATTTGGCCGGCGGGCGGCGAGATCGGCGGTGATGCCGAGCGGACGGCCGAACAACTGCAGGGCCTGATCCAGCAGATGCGAGCCGAGATCGTACCAGATGCCGGTGGCGGGGCCGGAACGCTCGCGCCAGCGGTCCCGCACTTGTGGCCGGTAAAAGTCGAAGCGCGATTCCATAAAGGCGATATCGCCAAGGGTGCCGTTGGCTTTCAGCTTCTTGAGCGTCAGGAAATCGCCGTCCCAACGGCGGTTGTGGAACACGGTCAGCAATCGGCCGCGCGCTTTCTCGATCAATTCCCTCGCTTGCACCGAAGTCAGTGCGAACGGCTTATCGACCACGACATGTTTGGCGGCCGCCAGCGCACGTGCGGCGAGATCGAAATGGGAATCGTTCGGCGTCGCCACCACCACGAGGTCGATGGCGGGATCGGCGAACACCGCTTCCGGATCGGCGACGGCACGCACCGACGGCCAGGCGGCGGCAATCTCGTCCTTGCGGCTCGACACGATGGCGGCAAGTTCGAGCCCTTCGGTGGTGGCGATCAGCGGCGCGTGAAAAACGCGTCCGGCCAAACCAAAGCCGATCACGGCAACGCGGATCATGCCAGCCTCACTTCGCGATGCTCGGTGGCGCTGAGATCGCCGGCTTCGACGAGATCCATGACGGCGATAGCTTCGTCGAGCGTCACCGGCTGCGGTGCCGTCCCCAAGATGGCATCGCGCACCGCGCTGTAGAAGGCGCGGCCGTCAGCCTCTCCCGCCGGCGCGGTCTGCTGCGAGCCGTCCGGAAACACCAGCGTACCGGGCGTCGGATCGACACCTTCGCGGCAATTGATGCCGTATTTGACGAAGCTCGCCTTGGAACCGCGCACGACATACCGCAGGTCCTGATCCGGCGCGAGGAAGCAACTCGTCAGTATCACCCGCAATTTCTCGTAGCGCAGCGTGGCGTGGAAGAAATCGACGGCCCCGCCGCCGGGACGTTGGATCGCCTGATCGCAGGTGATGCCGAGCGGCGTGCCGAATAGTTGCAGCGCCTGATCGGCCAGATGCGGCGCCAGATCCCACCACGTGCCCGAACCAGGACCCGGCTTCTCGCGCCAGGCATCGGGAACCATCGGCGCCCAGCGGTCGAAATGGGATTCGAAATAGACGATCTCGCCCAGAACATCGTCGGCGATCAGCTGTTTCAGCACAGTGTAATCGGCGTACCAGCGGAAGTTATGAAACACGGTGAGGAGTTTTCCCGCCGCCTCCGCCCGTCGCTTGAGGTCGCGTGCCTCGGCGCTCGTCACCGTGAACGGCTTGTCGACCACCACGTGCTTGCCCGCTTCGAGCGCGCGCGCGCAGAGATCGAAATGGCTGGTGTTGGGCGTCGAGATGGCGACGAGATCGATCGTCGGATCGGCGAACACCGCTTCGGGATCGTCGATGGCGCGCACGCCGGGATGATTGCGGGCAATCTCCTCGGTCCGGCGCGAGACGATCGCCTTGAGCGCCAATCCATCGGTCCGCGCTGCCGGCTCGGCATGGAATACGCGTCCGCCGAAACCATACCCGATCACTGCCACATTGAGAGTCATGCGAAGAACATCCGTGCCCGTCTGCCGAACAGGAAGATATAGTTCAGCGCCAGCCAGACAAGCGATAACCCGACCCGCAGCATGGCGGTGTCGATCGACGGGGCGCGATAGCCGACCTCATTGGCCCAGGAAATCACCATCAATGATTGTACGATCAGCAGACCCAGGAACACGGTCAGCAAGACCACGAGCGCCAAGCGGCCCCAACGGTAGCCGTACCACGTGGTATGCGCTGCAAGGCTGATGAACACGCCGGTGATGCCGACGAACGCCGCCTGACCGCTCGAAAAGCCGCGATCTTCGGCCAGAATACTGGTCGCGATCATGAACACCGCCAGCAGTCCGTTCCCGATCGCTAGAACCCAAACCGACAGCGGCCGCGGGCCGCGCACGATCACATTGTCGTTTGCCATGGGCACCCCGCTCCCAAGCCCAGCGAATCGGGCGCGCGCGCAATTTTGAACACCCGCGCCAAGGTCACATCGTCGAAGGCCTCTGATGGCGGCCCGTCAGCGGCTAACTGACCCTGTTCGAGTATCAGCACACGATCGCAATGACGTGCCGCCAGCGACAGGTCGTGCAAAGTGACCGCAACGGCGGTACCGCGGCGCGCTTCCTCGCGCAACAGTTCCATCAGGCGGAGTTGGTGGCTGGGATCGAGAAACGCCGCCGGTTCGTCGGCAAACAACACGGCAGCGCCGGTGGCGAGAGCCCGGGCAAACAGAACGCGGGCGCGTTCGCCGGCCGATAACTCGTCCATACGGCGGCGGGCGAAGTGCGAGGCTTCACAGCGCGCCAGCGCGTCGGCGGCGGCCAACCGGTCTTTCAAATCCGGCGGACCGAAACTGCGATGCGGCAAGCGGCCGAGCAGCACCACGTCCTCAACCGGCATCGGCCAGCGCGCCTCGCTGCCTTGCGGCAGATAGGCCATGGCACGCGCGAGCGCCTCACGCGGCCAATCGGACAGCGCTTTTCCGAGCACTTCGATACGGCCATGACTGAGCGGCTGCAAGCCGAGCGCCGCGCGCAACAGCGTTGTCTTGCCGGCACCGTTAGGACCAACAATGCCGGTCACAGCCCCCGCCGTCAGCGAAGCCGAAACACGGGTCAGCGCCGCGCGCCGGCCGAACGACACCGAGACCTGATCGAACCGCACGCTCATGGCTGCCGCCTCAACTTCAGGATCAGCCAGAGGAAGAACGGCGCGCCCAGCATGGCTGTGACGACACCAAGCAAAAGCTGGCCGTCGGGCGTGATCAGGCGCAACGCGACATCCGCTGCCGCCACCATCGCGGCGCCGCCGATCATCGAAGGTAGCAACAGACGCGACGGCTGATAACCGAACAGCGGCCTGAGCAGATGCGGCACCATCAAGCCGACGAAACTCACCGACCCCGCCGCGGCCGTTGCCGCGCCTGTCGCCAGCGCTACGCCCAGCACGACACGTCCGCGCAAACTGCCGACATTGATGCCGAGCGAACGTGCCGCCTCTTCGCCGAGCGTCAAGGCATCGAGGCCGCGCCCGGTCGTCGCCAGCAGCGCCAATCCGCACGCCGCCAGCGGCAAGGCGTAGGCGAGATCGTTGAGAGTGCGGTCTTTCAGCGAGCCCATCATCCACAACACCATCTCGCTCATGGCGTAGGGATTGGCCGCCAGCGTTAACGCCAAAGCCGTCAGCGCGGTGGCAAAACTGCCGACCGCCACGCCCGCCAGCACCAGCGCCACCGCACCGGCGCCGCTGCGCGACAAGGCGTAGAGGACCGCCGCCGCGATCAGAGCTCCGCCAATGGCAAACGCCGGCAGCAGCAACGGATGCAGGGCGACGAGTCCGAAATACATCGCCACCACGGCGCCCAGCCCGGCGCATGGTGTCACGCCGGTCACGCCCGGCTCGGCCAGCGGATTAGCGAACAGTCCTTGCAACGCCGCACCGCTGCCGCCCAAGGCCGCTCCTACGATCAGCGCCAATGCCGCCCGCGGCAGGCGGATTTCCTGCGCGATCACACCGGCCGCACCTTTACCGGTGATGAGGCCCATCAACAGCTCGCGCGGCGCATAGTCGGCCGGTCCCATCAGGAACGACGCCAGCGCCAAGGCCAGCGCGCCGGCGAAAAGCGCCAGCGTCCAGCGCGCGCTGCGGCTGAAATACTGCTCCTGCAAAATCGAGACGGTTGTCGCGTCCATTACGGCCTTTCTGTCGCCGCCGCCGGTCTGCCGGCTTCCCATGGCGCACCCCGGCCATCGGATGGACGACACGCGCGGCAGGTTTCCTGGCTCTGCGGCTGAGGTTGCGGCGGCCTTCCCACCCTTTCAGGCAGTGACCGTCCACTTAGGGCCGCTACAGTTGCGGGGGCAGCCGCGGGATTCCCACCCGCGTTCCCATGTCCGTGCGCTGGGGGGAATGTAAGGGATCAGCTTCCCCCTGTCATCCCAGCCAAGTGCATGGCGGATCCGGAATGACAATCTACCGGTGCCCACGTGCCTTCCGGCCCAATTCGGCCAGCGGCGCGGCGCTGTCGAGCGACCAGGGGCCGGGGCAGAGAAGCGGCGTCAGGCCGGCAAACTCCATGTGGGTCTTGCCGTGCAGCGCCTTGAAGGCAGGGTGGTGCAGGATGGCGTAGGCCCGGGCGTTGCCGCTGCGCTCCTCGCCGCCGAGGATCAGCAGCTCCGGAGCGGCCGCAATCACCGCCTCGACCGGCAATTGTCCCGAACGCGTCAACTGGGACGGCGGGGCGGCGTTAACCAGACCGGCAATCCGCATGATCTCCTCGGTGACGCCTTGCACCGTTGCATAGCCTTGCGGCTCATAGAGAATGGTCCGCACCGGCGGCTCAGGCCCCCGGACGGCGGCGATTTTGCGGTCCATATCGGCCAGCAACGCCGCCGCGCGCTCCGATGCGCCCAGCTTTTCGCCCAGCATTTTCGTCACTTGGCGCACGTCGGCGAGCGAGTTGGCCCACGGCACGTCCAGAACCGGCACGCTCAGCCGCTGGAGGCTAAGATGCAGGCGGGGATTGGTCCCGGCGTACATCACCACCAGATCCGGTTTCAGCTTGAGGACGGTTTCGCTGGAGGGCCGGATCACCGGCATTCCCGCCGCCGCGTCAGCGATAGGCGAGACCACCGGCTTGCGGTCCACCGCCTCGTAGGACAGCGCCGCGATCCGCTCCCGCGGAACCAGCCGGAAAACGTACTCGTCCGTGCACAGGAAGGTCGACACGATCCGATGCGCCGGCGGTGCCGCAAAAGCGGGCAAAATCAAACTCGCCGCAGCACAGGCCGCGGCCACAACCCATTTTGGACACCAGCGCATATTGTCGTTCCGGATCTCGCTACCTACATGGGTATCACATTGAGGGGAGTACCACATGCGCAAGACCATTGCTGCCTTCGCAGTCATCACCGCGACGTCTGTCGCAGCGCTGGCCGCAGGCTCCGCCGACGACGTGCTGAAGGCCAACAAAGCCGCCACCGGCGGCCCGGCCTGGGACACCAAAATCGCCGTCAGCATTGATGCCGATTATGCCGGCCAAGGCCTGACCGGCGATACCCATTCGCTCAACGACCTGAAGACCGGGCACGCCGTCACCCACTACAAAGTCGGGCCCGCCGAAGGCGCCAACGGCTTTGACGGCAAGACGCCATGGGCCCGCGACACCTCCGGCACCATCACTGAGCAGGAAGGCGGCGACGCGCTGGTCCTTGCTGTCAACGACGCCTATCGCAATGCCAATCTGTGGTGGAAGCCCGATCACGGCGGCGCGGCGATCGAATCCAAGGGCGAGGTCACCAACGCCGAAGGCCGCTTCGACGTTCTGGTCGTGACCCCGAAAGGCGGCAAGCCGTTCGAAGCCTGGTTCGATACCGGCACGCATTACCTTGCCAAAGTGATCGAGAAGCAAGGTGCGCAGACGGTCACCACCTCGTTGATGAATTACGGCCCCGAAGACGGCATCAAGCTGCCGCACAAGATGCAGATCGATTCCGGCGTCGGCGCGCAGTACATCCAGACCATAACCGTGAAGAAGGTCACGTTCCTCGGCGCCCAGTCCGACTCGACGTTCGCGATGCCCAAGACCGTCGTCACCGACTTTTCCATTGCCGGAGGCGCGCCGTCGACCACCATTCCGGTGCAGATCGTCAACAACCACATCTACGGCGAAGCCAAGGTCAGCGGCAAAGGCCCGTTCATTTTCATCTATGACACCGGCGGCCACAACATCATCACCCCGGCATTGGCCAAGGAACTTGGCCTCAAGGTTGAAGGCAAGCTACCGGGCGGCGGTGCCGGCGAAGCCGTGATGGAAGGCGGCTTTGCCAATGGCGTCGATTTCTCGGTCGGCAATGCGACGGTGAAGAACCAGCTTGCGATCGTCATCCCGCTCGACAAGCTCGGCGACATCGAAGGCGTTCCGATGCCCGGCATGGTCGGCTACGAAACGTTCCGCCGCTTCGTCACCCGGGTCGATTACGGCGCCAGCACGTTGTCGCTGATCGATCCGGCCAAGTTCGATCCCAAGGATGCCGGCACGCCGGTGAAGTTCGTCTTCAACGACCATATTCCCGAAGTGATGGGCACCATCGAAGGCATTCCGGCGAAGTTCGACATCGACACCGGCGCCCGTTCGGAATTGACCATCACCAAGCCCTTCGCCGAAACCAACAAGCTGCGTGAAAGCCATCCCAAGGGCGTCGATGCGGTGGACGGCTGGGGCGTCGGCGGTCCGTCGACCGGTTACGTCACCCGCATCAAGGACATGACCATCGGCGATGTGAAGATCGGACCGGTGGTAGGCGCCCTCGCCAATCAGGACAAAGGCGCTTTCGCGGGCTCCGATTATTCCGCCAATGTCGGCGGCGGCGTCTTGAAGCGGTTCGTCGTCACCTTCGATTACAACAACCGCATCATGTACCTGAAGCCGCGGCCCGCTCCGGTCGAGGATACCAACACCTATGATCGCGCCGGCATGTGGATCAACGTCAACGGCAGCGCCTTCAAGATCGTCAATGTCACCAAGGGTGCACCGGCGGAGGAAGCGGGTCTTCGCAAGGACGACATCGTCACCGCGGTGGACGGCAGCGCGGCGAATCCCGCGAAGCTGCCCGGGTTGCGCAAGATGCTGCGCACCGCCAAGCCGGGCACCGTCGTCACCTTCACCGTGACGCGCGACGGCAAGCCCAAGGACATCAAAGTCACCTTGCGTGATCTGATCTAAGAGCGCTTCACGTCAACCAAGGACCGGAGCAAACCGCTCCGGTCCTTTTTGTTTGGGCTTGCGCAGCGGTCGTTATTCCTGATCGAATAGACCGGAAATCGCAAATACGAAGAACGTCATGGCCACGGCAGCAAACTCGGGCACGTTCAAGATCGGCGGCGAACGCGAAGTGGTTCGCCTCGGTTTCGGCGCCATGCGGATCACCGGCGAAGGAATATGGGGCGATCCCGCCGACCCAGAGGAAGCCCGCCGCACGCTGCGTCGCGTTCCCGAACTCGGTATCGACTTCATCGACACGGCGGATTCCTATGGCCCGGCGGTATCGGAGGATCTGATCCGCGAAACGCTCCATCCCTACGGTAAGCTCATGGTCGCCACCAAAGCCGGCCTGGTGCGGCCCGGCCCCGATGTGTGGAACGTGTGCGGCCGGCCCGACTACCTGATCCAGCAGGCGCATATCAGCCGTCATCGCCTCGGCGTCGAACGCATCGACTTGTGGCAACTCCATCGCATCGATACCGCAGTGCCGGCGCGCGAGCAGTTCGACGCCATCAAGTCGCTGATCCATGACGGCGTAATCCGCTTTGCCGGTCTTTCCGAAGTGTCGGTGAAAGACATCGAGGCGGCCCGCAAGGTGTTCCCGGTCGCGACGGTCCAAAACCGCTACAATCTCGCCGACCGCACCTCGGAAGACGTGCTCAATTATTGCGAAAAGAACGGCATCGGCTTCATCCCGTGGTTCCCGTTGGCCGCGGGCGATCTGGCGCGTCCCGGTACGGTGCTCGACACCATCGCCAAGCAGCACAACGCCACGCCGAGCCAGATCGCGCTCGCCTGGATCCTCAAGCGCAGCCCGGTGATCCTGCCGATCCCCGGCACCGCGAAGGTCGCGCACCTCGAAGAAAACGTCGCCGGCGCCGATATCGTATTGTCGGACGAGGATTTCGCAGCACTGGACAAGGCGGCGAGGAAATAAGCGCTTCGCGCGCAGCAAAACAAAACCCCGGCCCTCACGGACCGGGGTTTTTATTATTCACGCGAAGTTCAGTTCTTCTTCGCCTTCAGCCCGCGGTTCTCGAGCAGCGGCCCGATCTCCGGGTCTTTGCCGTAGAAGGCGCGGAACATCGTGCCGTAGTCCATGGTGTGGCCGCGCGACAGGATCAGGTCGCGATAGCGCTGGCCGTTTTCCGCCGTCAGACCGCCATGCTTCTCGAACCAAGCATAGGTGTCGTGATCGAGCATTTCGGCCCACAGATAGGCGTAGTAGCCGGCCGAATAGCCGAGCGTCCAGACGTGGGTGAAATAGCTCGAACGGTAGCGCGGCGGCACTTCGGCGACTGCCATATGCGTCTTTTCCAGCGCCGCCTTCTCGAACGCATCGACATCGGCCTTGGGATCGGCCTTCGACCGCAGCGCCCATTGCATGTCGAGCTGCGCCGCAGCGACGATCTCGGTCAGCGAATAGCCCTGGTTGAAGGTCGCCGCCTTCTTGATCTTCTTGACCAGCGAATCCGGGATCACTTCGTGGGTCTTGTAGTGGATGGCGTAGTTCTTGAGCACGAGCGGATCGAGAGCCCAGTGCTCGTTGAACTGCGACGGATATTCGACGACATCGCGCGCCACCGCCGTCCCCGACGTGGTCGGATATTTCTGGCTGGCGAACAGGCCGTGCAGGGCATGGCCGAATTCGTGGAACGCCGTGGTCACGTCATCGAACGACATCAGGGCCGGCTGGCCTTCGGCGGGCTTGGCGAAATTGCCGACATTGTACACCACCGGCTTCGTGCCCAGCACCGTCGACTGATCGACGAAGGTGTCCATCCAGGCGCCGCCGGCCTTGTTGTCACGCTTGAACCAGTCGAAATACATCAGGCCGAGCGTCGAGCCGTCCTTGTCGAACACCTCGAACACCCGCACGTCGGGCTGATAGACTGGGATATCCTTGCGTTCCTTGAAGGTCAGCCCATAGAGCTTGTTGGCAGCGAAGAACACGCCGTTCTCGAGCACGCTTTTCATCTCGAAATACGGCTTCACCGAATTCTCGTCGAGATCGTACTTCGCCTTGCGCACCATTTCGGCGTAGCGGTCCCAGTCGTAGGGCGCCAGTTTGAACTTGCCGCCGGTCTTGGCGATCATTTTCTGGATGTCTTTGGCTTCGACCTTGGCCTTCTTCACCGCCGCCGGACCGAGCTTGTTGAGGAAGCCGACCGCCGCCTCGGGGGTCTTGGCCATCTGGTCTTCGAGCACGTACGCGGCCCAGTTGGGATAGCCGAGCAGCGCGGCCTTCTCGGCGCGGAGCTGGGCGATAGTCGCGATGGTGTCGCGGGTGTCGTTGGCATCGCCCTTTTCGGTCCGGGTCCAGCCGTTCTCGAACAGCGCCTTGCGCGTGTCGCGGTCGGAAAGATCCTGCAGCGCCGGTTGCTGGGTGGTGTTGATCAGCGGGATCACCCACTTGCCGGCGAGGCCGCGCTCTTCGGCGCGCTTGGCGGCGGCAGCAAGACCGCCCTCGTCCAAGCCCGCGAGCTTTTCTTTGCTGTCGACCACCAGCGCACCCGCCTTGGTGGCGGCGAGCAGCTTTTCGTCATAGGTGGTCTGCAGCGTGGACATCTGCTTGTTGATGTCGGCCAGACGCGCCTTGCCGGCATCATCCAGCTTGGCGCCCGAGGCGACGAAGTTGTGGTAGTAGACGTCGAGCAGCGTCGCCTCTTCAGGGCCGAGATTGAGGCCGGCGCGGGCGTTCCACAGCGCCTCGACCCGCGCGAACAGCTTCGGGTTCATGAAGATCGCGTCGTGATGGGCGGCGAGCTTGGGCGCCTCTTCGGCCTTGACCTTCTGCAGCGTATCGTTGGTGTTGGCTTGCGCCAGCGCGAAGAACACCTTCGACACCCGGGTCAGCATGGCCCCGGACTTTTCCAACGCCACGAGCGTGTTCTCGAAGGTCGGCGCCGCCGGGTTGTTGGCGATGGCGTCCACCTCGGCGAGCTGGTGCTTCATGCCCTCTTCCATGGCGGGCTGATAGTCGCTGTCCTTGATGCGGCTGAAATCGGGGGCCTCGAGCGGCAGGGTCGAAGCAGAAGCAAAGGGATTCGGCGGCGGGGGCGGCGGCGCAGGCGGAGCCGGCGGCGGGGTGGTCGAGCAGGCGGTAAGCGTCAGAACGGCGGCCGCGCCGAGAAACGCGGAACGGAAACGGGCCATGGGAAATTTCTCCAGCAACCGCGCCCGAAGCGCGGGACTCGTGTAGGACCCCGTTTATAGGGCGTTCTGCCCCTTTAGCTCCACTCCGGCGCCCGGTCCTCACCGAAAAGTGCCTGGGGACAGCCACTTAGCCGCGGTTGACCAGACGAGCATCACCCCATATGGTCCGCCCTCCCTGACGTGAGCCCGTAGCTCAGGGGTAGAGCATCTGACTTTTAATCAGAGGGCCATGGGTTCGAACCCCATCGGGCTCACCAGCCTTCACTCGCGAAGCGAGAGAAGGCTGCCGCGCCTTAGCCAGTTCGGCCAAGGCGGGCCACCTTCCGCGAATTTCGGCTCGGCAAGCCATCCTCCTAAAACAGCGGCCGCGCCAAAACTCCTCCGGCGCGGACAAGCCGGTTCTACGGCCACTCAGGCCGCTATTCCCCATTACTTCGTCTGGGTCGACAGCACCGCCAGCGAGGCCGCACTGACCGCCAGCTGACTGAAGATCTGGGTGGTATCGATGATGATCTGGTGCAGGTCGATGCCGGAAATGTCGCGCGCCACGAAGATGGTCGAGCCCGGCGGAATCCGCTCGCTGCCGAAATTGAGCCAGGAATTGTCCACCCGCTGTGCCGAGCCGTCCGGCAGTACCAGAATGGTCTCGCTCTCGTCGGCAAAGCGCGTGTAGCCGCCGGCGCGCTCGACATAATCGCTGGCCGACATGCCCTTTTGGAACGGGATATTGCCCGGCTGCAGCACTTCGCCCAGCACCGCCACCGAATACGGTTTCTGCGGCACGAACACGAGATCGCCCGGTTCGAGCAGCGGATCGCTCGCCGGATTGGCCGCCAGCACAGCAGGATCGGCCGCCACCACGACACGTCCGAGTGACTTCTGGCTGCGGATCTGCCCAATGTAGGTCTGCATCGCCGCGAATGCGTCCGGCGACAGCTTGGCATTGGGATCGCGCCGGCTCATCGCCAGCACGAGCTGGTTCTCGATCTCCTGCGCTTGGCGGCGGTTGGATTCCTGTTCGCGGATCGCGGCCGAGCGGCGCAGGAACACCGTGCCATAGGAATACGCCGTCTCCGTCAATCCGCCGGCACGGTGTAAGAGTTCGGACAGATGCTCGCCGCGCATGATGCGATAGGTGCCGCCGTTCCTGACCTGTCCTTGCACCGTTACCGAGCCCGACGTTGCAGCGGTATAGACCTCGTTCACCCGCACCTGATCGCGCGGCGACACGATGAACGCGGCATCGGCCGTATTTGTCAGCGCCAAGGTGCGCCGTTCGGTCGAGGATTTTCCGGTACCGGCATCGATGGTGGTGGAAATCACCTCCACGGTGCTCTGATCGGCCCGGCGCGAAACGCCGCCCGCGGCCGCCAGAAGCGACCGGATATCGGCATCGGGACCGACGAGATAAATGCCCGGCCCCTGCACCGCGCCATCGACAATCACGGCCCGATCGTCGAGGAAATTAATCAGCACCAGCGGATCGACTTTGAGCTGCGTGGCGAGATCGCCGACGCGCTTGATGTCTTTCGCGACCGGCTGGTTGTCGCGCTCCTCGTTGCGATCCGCCTGGAACGTATCACCGTAACTGGAGTTGGAGCCGTAATTGGAATAGCCGTTGTTGTCGCGCGGCAGCGGAAATCCGCCGTTTTGATTGGCATTCCCGAACCTGTCGCGCTCATCGCGATCCGAGCGGGTATCGTTCTGTCCGTTGTCGGCCAACAGCGACGTCAGCGAATTGATCCCAGCATTGCTCTGCAGCATCGAAGGATCGGTGGCCGGCGGCGGCTGGAGTTTCGACTGCTGGTTCGTGCCGGTCGCCGCATTGAGCGGATTTTCCGTCGGCGAGAGATTGGGGTTGATCTCGGCTTCCTGCGCGGCGTTGCGGCGCAAGCGGATCTGGCGGATCGCCGTGAACAGCGTCCGCGCCTCGCCGGTCGAGATCACGCGCACGATGTCGTCGCTCTGCAGCGTCATGTCTTCGCTCCCGTTCAGCACCGCAACCGGCGTGAACGGCACTAGCACGCGCAGCAGGGTGACCGGATCGCGGCGCGAAATGACGCCGAACAACGTGTACGGATCTTCGCCGAAGGCGCCGGGCGATTTCAGCACGTCCGACAGTTTGGCGCCGGTGGCGTACTTGCCGGCCAGCGCCGTGCCGCCCGACAAGGTCGCCATCGATTCGGTCTGGCTCGCCGCCGGCTGCACGAACAGGATGTCGCTGTCGCCGACCGAGCCCGTACGGCTTTCGAGCGGCACCATGCGATTGCGGCCGTCTTCGGCAACGCGCAGCACCGACATGCGGTATTTGCCGCGCACTTCGAGTCCGCCGGCCAATGCCAGCAGTTCGCGCGTACTAATCGTCGAACGCCCCGCCGCCAGTTCGTAGATGCCCGGCCGGCGCACCCATCCGGCGACTGCTACAGTACGTCCGAGCGGCGGCACAACGATGCGGTCGCCATCGGTCAGCCCCAGCGAACTCGCGCGCGCCAGCCCCGTCAGCACACTGTAGAGATCGACGGCGAAACTGCGCCCGCCGCGAATGACGCGCACGGATCTGAGCGAACCCGTTTTCTTCACGCCGCCCGAGACCAGCACTGCGTCAGCCGGCGTCGACAGGCCGGTGAGCGTGCGCATTCCGGGCGTTCCGACCTCGCCCGAAACCAGCACGCTGATCTGGCGCAGACGCCCTACGGTGACGAAGCCTTCGGTCGAAACATAGGTTCGGCGGAGGGCCGCGGCGACGTCCTGACGAAACTCGCCCAGCGTGCGACCCGCCGCCGGCACCGGATTAATCCGCGGCAACACCACCCGGCCATCGCGATCGACCTGGGTGCGGTATTCCGAGTTCTCCTGACCACGCAAGGTTACAATGATTTCATCGCCGGGACCGAGCACATAGCGGTCCTGCACCGCGCCGACTTGCGGCAGGCTGACGGGGCGGCCGACACCAAGCTGGTCATAACCGATCTGCTTGAGCTTCACGCCGGCACGGTCGGAAAGAATCTGCTCGAGCCGCGAAGTCGGCAGCCGCGGATTGGGCGCCGCCATCGGCTCCAGCACGGTTTCGCGCGGGGCCAACGAAGGGCTCTGCTGCGTGCCGCTGCTGCTGGATGAGCCCCGCAACTGCTGCAACTGCTGCATTTGTTCAGGCGTCAGATTGGGAAGCGTCTGCGCTGCCGCCGCGGCGATAAAAATCAAGCCAGCGATCATCGCACTCGCGACGGCGCGCCAGCGGCGCCACGGATCGGCGTCAATATGCATACGGTGTGTTCTCGGAATTCTCAGCGACCCATACAAGAGCGCTTCACCGAAAACATTCGGATACGAAGCGCAACAAACAAGTGTGCCCGACCATCGGTCTGTAGCACGACACATTCGTCATAGGAAGACGAATGGCTGCGTCGTTCCGCTGCGTTATTTCCGGTTCACGCCACGTAACCGTGCGTGCGCAGATAGGTGAGCACGCGGGCGGCTTCCTTAGCGGGATCGCGGGCGACCGTCTCGAGCGTCAGCTCCGGTATTTCGGGACGTTCGTAGGGACTATCGATGCCGGTGAAGTTCTTGATCTCGCCCGCCATGGCCTTGGCATAGAGACCCTTGACGTCGCGCGCCATGCAGACTTCGAGCGGCGTATCGACGAACACTTCGACGAACTCGTCCTCGCCCAGCATTTCGCGCGCCATGCGGCGTTCCGATTTGAACGGCGAGATGAA
The DNA here is from genome assembly GCA_023259375.1 of Alphaproteobacteria bacterium. GTDB lineage: Bacteria > Pseudomonadota > Alphaproteobacteria > Micropepsales > Micropepsaceae > Rhizomicrobium. The sequence continues at coordinate 2,832 of JAHFQC010000072.1, read as the reverse complement.
CGACACCAGCACGATCAATCCGGCATCGACGAACAGCCTGGCGGTTTCCGCCACGCGCCGGATATTTTCGACACGGTCGGCTTCGGTAAATCCGAGGTCGCGGTTGAGGCCGTGACGGACATTGTCGCCGTCAAGCACATAGGTGTGGCGGCCCTCGGCATGCAACTGACGCTCGACCATATTGGCGATGGTCGACTTGCCCGAGCCGGAAAGGCCGGTGAACCACAACACCACCGGCTTCTGATGCTTGAGACCGGCGCGCGCCTGCTTGTTCACGTCGAGCGCCTGCCAATGCACATTGGCGGCACGTCGAAGCTGGAAGTCGATCATGCCAGCGGCGACGCTGGCGTTGGTGAAGCGGTCGATCAGGATGAATCCGCCCATGTCGCGATTGGACGCGTACGGATCGAACGCGATGGGTGTCGTCAGCGACAGATTGCAGACGCCGATCTCGTTGAGGTGCAGCGTCTTGGCCGCCAGATGTTCGAGCGTGTTGACGTCGATCTTGTGCTTGAGATCGGTGACCTGCGCCGGCACCGTATTGGTGCCGAGCTTCAAGAGGTACTGGCGGCCGGGGAGCAGCGGCTCCTCGCTCATCCAGATCACGTGCGCCGCGAACTGGTCCGACACCTCGGACCGGTCCTTGACGGCGGAAAGCACGTTGCCGCGCGAGACGTCGACTTCGTCGGCCAGCACCGGCGTCACCGCCGCACCAGCCTGCGCCTCGGCAAGATCACCGTCCATGGTGACGATGCGCTTGACCGTCGAAGTCTGCCCTGATTTCGGCACCACGATGCCGTCGCCGACTTTCACGCGCCCGCCGACGATGGTGCCGGAAAAGCCGCGGAAATCGAGATTGGGACGGTTCACCCATTGCACCGGCATGCGGAACGGCGCATCGGCCAGCGCGGTATCGACATCGACGGTTTCGAGATGGGTGAGCAGCGCCGGTCCGTCGTACCACGGCATTTGCGCGCTATGGCTGATCACGTTGTCGCCGAACCGTGCCGACATCGGGATCGCCACGACCGATTTGAATCCCAGCGGCTCGGCGAATTTGCGGAATTCGAACACGATCTCGTCGAACACATCCTGGCGGAAATCCATCAAATCGATCTTGTTCACCGCCAGCACGACATGATGGATGCCAAGCAGCGAACAGATGGTGGCATGCCGACGGGTCTGCACCAGCACGCCCTTGCGCGCATCGATCAGGATGACCGCGAGATCCGAATTGGAAGCGCCGGTCGCCATGTTGCGGGTGTACTGCTCGTGACCGGGCGTGTCGGCGACGATGAACTTGCGCTTGTCGGTGGTGAAGAAGCGATAGGCAACGTCGATGGTGATGCCCTGCTCGCGCTCGGCCTCGAGACCGTCGACCAGCAGTGCGAAATCGATATCGTCGCCGGTAGTGCCGTGCTTACGGGAATCCTTCTCCAGCGCCGCAAGCTGATCGTCGAACAACAGTTTGGTGTCGTAGAGCAGCCGCCCGATCAGGGTCGACTTGCCGTCATCCACCGAGCCGCAGGTGAGGAAGCGCAGGAACGACTTGTTTTCCTGGGCGGCGAGATAATCGCGAAGCGAAGAGGTGGCCATCAGAAATACCCCTCTTTCTTCTTCTTCTCCATCGACGCCTTTTCGTCGGAGTCGATCAGCCGGCCCTGGCGTTCGCTGGTTCGCGCCGTCAGCATTTCCGCAACGATCGCTTCCAGCGTATCCGCCGAGCTGTCGAATGCGCCGGTCAGCGGATAGCAGCCAAGGGTGCGGAACCGCACCAGCCGGTCCTCGACCTTTTCGCCATCGCGCAGTTTCATCCGCTCGTCGTCGACCATGATCAACGTGCCGTCGCGCTCGACCACCGGGCGCTTCTTGGCGAAATAGAGCGGCACGATCGGGATGTTCTCGACCATGATGTATTGCCAGATGTCGAGTTCGGTCCAATTCGACAGCGGGAAGACGCGGATGCTTTCACCCTTGTTGACGCGCGTGTTGTAGACGCGCCAAAGCTCGGGGCGCTGGTTCTTGGGATCCCAGGCATGGCTCGCGGTGCGGAACGAGAAGATGCGCTCCTTGGCGCGCGATTTCTCCTCGTCGCGGCGGGCGCCTCCGAACGCGGCATCGAAATGGTATTTGTCGAGCGCCTGCTTCAGCGCCTCGGTCTTCATCACCTGGGTGTGCAGCGCCGAACCGGAGTCGAACGGATTGATGCCGCGCTTCACGCCGTCTTCGTTGATGTGGACGATCAGCTTGAGGCCCAGCCGTGCCGCCGTCGCATCGCGGAAGGCGATCATCTCGCGGAATTTCCACGTCGTATCGACATGCAACAGCGGGAACGGCGGCTTCGAGGGATAGAACGCCTTCATCGCCAGGTGCAGCATCACCGACGAGTCTTTGCCGATCGAATAGAGCATCACCGGGTTTTCGAAGGAGGCGGCAACCTCCCTCATGATGTGGATGCTCTCGGCTTCCAGGCGCTTCAGATGAGAAACTACAGTAGCGTCAGTGGGCAAACATCGGTCCCCCGAAAATCTACCGTGAAATAAGCTTATCTGATGCCACTTTCAAGCGCCTCTTGGGCCCAGCTCGCAAGAAGCGCTCGAAAACCTCAATCTTTCTTTTCCGCCCCGTAGAAATTCTCGTACCGCGAGATGTCGTCGGCCCCGAGATAGGGTCCGGACTGGACTTCGATGATACGCAACGGAACCTTTCCGGGGTTCTCCAGACGGTGCTTTTCGCCCAGGCCGATGAAGGTCGACTGGTTCTCGTGCAGGATGGTCGTCTTGTCGCCGCAGGTGACGCGCGCGGTGCCTTCGACCACGATCCAATGCTCGG
>JAHFQC010000071.1:25570-29144 GCA_023259375.1 Alphaproteobacteria bacterium | reverse complement strand
GGCGAATAGGGCACGCCGACGCGCGCGAACAACAGGCGCAGATAGTCGTAGATCTCGGTGACGGTGCCGACCGTCGAGCGCGGGTTCTTCGAGGTGGTCTTCTGCTCGATCGAGATCGCGTGGCTGAGGCCTTCGATGTGGTCGACATCGGGCTTCTGCATCAGCTCGAGGAACTGGCGGGCGTAGGCCGACAGCGACTCGACATAGCGGCGCTGGCCTTCGGCGTAGATGGTGTCGAACGCCAACGAGGATTTGCCCGAGCCCGAAAGGCCGGTCATCACGGTCAGCTTGTCGCGCGGGATTTCGACGTCGACGTTTTTGAGGTTGTGCTCGCGCGCGCCGCGAATGACGATATTTTTCAGCATTCTTCTACAGACCCAACTGCCCGGCTCTATCTCGGGCGTCTTTCCAAGCAGAGGGAGCCCCTCCGCTGCAACCCCGCTATGCGGAGAATCTCGCGCGCGCGAACATATAGGGAACGTCAGCCCGCGTCCATGCCCCATTTCCGGCACAAAGGAACACTAGGCAGCGGCTAAGAGTTGGGCTGGTGCCCGTCCTCGTCTGGTTCCGCGTTCCCCGAGTTTTCATGGCCCGCCCGATCCATCGCGACGATATCGATGCCTTGCGCGCCGTGGCGGTAGGGCTCGTCATTCTGTTCCACTTCGGCGTGCCGGGGTTTTCAGGCGGGTTCGTCGGCGTCGATGTTTTCTTCGTCATCTCAGGATTTTTGATCGGCGGGATCATCGACCGCGAGTTGTCGGCGCGGCAGTTCAGTCTGGTCGCGTTCTACGAGCGGCGGGTGCGGCGGATTTTCCCGGCGCTGTTCGCGGTGCTGGCGGTGACGGCAGGTGTTGCCGCGCTGCTGCTCTATCCGCCCGATTACGAACGCTTCGGGCGCAGCGCAGGCGCGGCGGCGCTGTTCTGGTCGAACATTTTCTTCTTCAACACCGCGGGCTACTGGGACACGGCGGCGAGTTCGAAGCCGCTTTTGCACACTTGGTCGCTGGCGGTGGAGGAACAGTTCTATCTCGTATTCCCATTGCTACTGTTCGCGATCCGCCGATGGGCGGTGCGCTGGCGATTGGCGGCATTGGGCGCGATGGCGGTGGCGTCGTTCGCGGCGAGTGTTTGGGCGGTGCACGCGACCCCGACCGCGGCATTCTATCTGGCGCCGTACCGGTTCTGGGAATTCGTGATCGGGGCGATGCTGGCGGTTGCTGCATGGCGCGCGCCGCAGCGCTTCGCGAGCGTGACATCGCTGGCGGGTCTCGCGATAATCATTGCCGCGGGCGTATTGCTGCCGAAGGGCGGGGTGTTTCCGGGGTGGGCGGCGCTGTTGCCGTGCGTCGGGGCGGCGCTGGTGATCGCGGCGGGGCCGGACAATGCCGTGTCGCGGGCGCTGGCGTGGCGGCCGGTCGTGTTCGTCGGGCTGATTTCGTATTCGCTCTATCTCTGGCACTGGCCGGTGATCGTGCTGGCGCGGCAATGGCTGGGCGTCTTGAAGCCGTGGCAAGTCGCGATGTGCGCGGTCGTGACCTTCGCGGCATCGGTGCTGTCGTGGCGCTTTGTCGAGCAGCCGTTCCGCAACCGCACGGCCGTGACCCGCAAGCCGCTGTTCGTGGCGGCCGGGGCGGCGATGGCCTGCGCCTGTTTGTTTGCACTGGTGACGATCCGCACGGGCGGCCTGCCCAACCGGTTCGATCCCAAGATCGTCGCCATCATGGAACAGGAGTTGGCGCCGCGGCCGGCCGAGGCGCGCTGCTTCGGCGTCGCGGCGAAGGACGTGTCGGTGGCGCGGCTGTGCGGCATCGGGGCCGAAGGGCAGGCGGCAACGTTCGTGTTGTGGGGCGACAGCCATGCCGAGGCGATCCTGCCCGCCGTGGCCGACATTGCCCGCAAACACAATCGCCGCGGGCTGTTCGCGGGAGCGCCGTCGTGCGCGCCGCTGATCGGAGTCAATCTTTCCAACGCTCCCAAATGCCGCGCCTTCAACGATCGCGTGCTGGCGATGATTTTGCGGCACAAGGAAATCACCACCGTCATTCTCGAAGCGCGCTGGGGCAAGGCGGCGGCCGGCACGGCCTACGGCAACGAAGGCAACGGCTTTGTCGCTATCAGCGACGATCAGGGCCGCGCCACCAAGCCGGAAGAAAACGCCGCGATTTTCGCGCGCGGATTGGACCGCACCGTCGCGGCGCTGCGGGCGGGCGGTAAACAAGTGCTGCTGATCGGGCCGGTGCCGGAAATCGGATTCACGGTACCGCAAGTGCTGGCCAAGCTGGTCGAGATGCATCGCGAGGATTGGGTGGTCTCGCCGCCGGCGGAGAAATTCTACGACCGCGAAAAGGCCGTGCTGCCGGTGTTCCAGAAGGCGGCGACGCAGGACGGCGTGTTCGCGGTCTATCCGCACGACTATCTCTGCGCCTCGGGCCGCTGCGCCGTGCGCAACAACGGCATTCCGCTTTATCGCGACGAACATCACCTAAGCGATTACGGCGCCAAGAAACTCGAGCCGCTCCTCAGCCGCGCCATCGATCCGCTGTTCGATAAGGTGTCGTAACCGTATCGTGCCGATACGGTTCTGCGCCTGCTTCTGCCGTGCTACCAACGCGGGTGTGTGGCTACGGGGGCTTCATGCACACCTATTCACCGGCGGAGCCATATGGCGCCTGGTTCGCTTTTCACGGCAGCGAGGCCATCACGCTCGCAGTCATTCTGGCGGTGGTCGCGGTTCTGTTCGTGGGCCTTGGGCTGCGGCTGAAACGGCCAATCGCGCTCAAGCGGCCCGGATGGGCGATCGGCACCATGGTGTTTCTGCTGTGGCTCCTGTCGATGCTGATGCTGTTCATCGCGCTGCTGGTCTACGGGCTACAGCTTCGCCAAATCCATCTCGAATTCGTGCAACTGAAGCCGCAGATCGGGACCATTTTCTATGCCTGGGCAGCGTTGTTCCTCATCACGTGGCTGGCGCGCAAGCACGGCTGGCGGGCGGCGTGGTTTAGCGGATTCTTCGGCGCCGCCGGGGCGGTGATGCTGTTCGAACTGCCGTTCGATCTGATCATCATGGGGCGGGTCTTTCCGCCGGTGGCGCCCGAGCCTGGGCTTTTCCGCGCGCTGTTCTTCTGTCCGCTGTTCATGTGGGAGGTTTCGACCCTGGCGCTGCTGGCGATGTCGCCGGCGATGCGGATCACGCGCGGTGCTCTGTTCGCATTGGCGGGCATGTTCGCGTTGTGGGGCGTGTGGGCCGCGGCGTTCGGGTTTGCCTATCCGGTCGAGCCGGGGCCGTGGACCGTCAACGTGATCTCGAAGCTGCTCGCGTTTGCTGTCGCGATCTGGCTGTTCGTGTGGAAGGAACCGGACGAGAGCCGTACGCGCGTTACTTCTTCGGCCGCCCGTCAAGCGTGACGCCGCGGCGGGCCAGGGCTTCGCGCAGCAGCACTTCGATTTCGGCATTGACGCTGCGCAGGTCGGCGGCGGCGAGTTTTTCCACCGCCGCCAGCACTTCGGCGCGAACCCTGAGGGCAAAAGCCCGTTTGTCTTCACTGATCGCCATTCAACCGTACAGCGTTCCGGG